>JACMOE010000791.1 GCA_014378185.1 Gemmatimonadaceae bacterium
CAGGATCTCTACGACTGGACCGACGCGGCGGATCGCGCCGGACTGCAGGTCATCGTGCATGCCATCGGTGATCGCGCCATCCGCACGCAGCTCGACATCTACGAGCGCGTGGCCAAGGCGAACGGCGGCCGTGTCCGCCGGTTTCGCATCGAGCACGCGCAGCACATCGCCCCCGCTGACATCGGGCGCTTCCCCGCGCTCGGCGTGATCGCGAGCGTGCAGCCATACCACGCCATCGACGACGGACGATGGGCAGAACGGGTCATCGGACCGGAGCGGGCAAAGGGCACGTATGCGTTCAAGGCGCTACTCGACCACCACACAGTCCTCGCATTCGGCAGCGACTGGTTCGTCGCTCCGCCAACGCCGCTCCTCGGCATCTACGCGGCTGTTACGCGACGCACGCTGGATGACGGGCATCCGGGCGGTTGGATTCCGGAGCAGAAGATCACGGTGGAGCAGGCACTGCAGGCGTATACCGCCGGCAGTGCGCGCGCGGGTTTTCAGGAACGGGAGGTCGGCATGCTTCGTTCCGGCATGCTTGCCGACCTCGTGATGATCGATCGCGATATCACGCGCATACCGCCTGAAACCATCGGGGATGCGAAGGTGGTGCTGACACTCGTCGGCGGTCGCGTGATGTACGACAGGGTTGCTAGTACGCCGTGATCTCCGCGATAGCCTGCTTGAACGTGTGCACCTGGGGAAGGGTCGCGTCCTCGAGGCTGGGCGCATAGCCGACGAACGTGTCGCTGCTTGCAACGCGCCTCACCGGCGCGTCCAGCCATGCGAAGCAATCGTCGGCAATGCGCGCCGCGATCTCCGCCCCGTACCCCCACGAGAGCGAGTCCTCGTAGGCGACGATCACGCGATTCGTCTTCTTCACGCTCGCGTACACGAGCTCCTGGTCCCACGGTGACAGTGACCGGAGGTCGATCACCTCGGCGCTGATGCCGTGCTCCTCCTGCATCTGGTTCGCCGCCGCGAAGGCGCGCTGAACCGTGGCTCCGTACGTCACGATGGTCACGTCCGTGCCCTCGCGCACGATGCGGCCCTTGCCGAACGGAATCATGAAGTTCGGCCCGGGATACGCCGCCTTGTTGTACGTCTGGCGGTACAGGTGCTTGTGTTCCAGGAAAATCACCGGATCCTCGCAACGAATCGCCGTGCGGAGCAGGCCGTTCGCATCGAGCGCATTGGACGGGCAGATCACGCGCAAGCCGGGACAGTGCGTGAACAGCGAGGCACCGGTCTGGGAGTGGTAGATGGCACCGCGGATGTAGCCGCCGTACGTCACGCGTATCACGACCGGCGAGGCGAACGCATTGTTCGAGCGCCAGCGCATGGTCGCGAGTTCGTCGCGGATCTGCATGTAGGCCGGCCAGATGTAGTCGAAGAACTGCACTTCGACCACGGGCTTGAAGCCGCGCAATGCAAGGCCGATCGCGCGGCCGACGATGGTGGCCTCGGCCAGCGGCGTGTTGTACACGCGCGAGCCGCCGAACTCCTTCTGGAGTCCCCACGTCACCTTGAACACACCGCCCTTGCCCTTGACCTTGCCCAGAAGCGGTTCGCGTGACACGTCCGCCACGTCCTGCCCGAAGATGAGCATCTTCGGGTTGCGGCGCATCTCGTCCCTCATGCACGCGTTCAGCAGGTCGACCATCGTCGTCTCGTTGCCCGAGAATTGCGGGTCGTCCTCGGTGTCGAACTGTTCGCCCGTGGGATCGACGTCGGGCGAATGGACGAAGTCGTGGATGGTGTCGGCGCCAGGCTGGGGCTGCTCCAGCGCGTCATCCGTCGCAGCCAGGACCAGGGCATCCACCTCCGTCGCGATCGCTGCGAGTTCGGCTTCCGTGGCGTGACCTTCGGCCAGCAGCCACCGAGGAAACTGCGTGATCGGGTCGCGAGCAGCATCCGCTTCGCGCTCGTCCGCGGGACGGTACATCACCTCGTCGTCCGAGAGGGAATGCGAATAGGGGCGAATGACCTTGGCGTGTACGAGTGCCGGCCCCTTTCGCTGCCGCGCGTAGTCAACGGCCTTGGCCATGGCCTCGTGGCTGGCGAGCAGGTCGCAGCCATCCACCTGCTGCACGTAGAGGTCGGGAAAGGCTGCCACGAGCCTGGAGATCGAGCCGCCGGCGGTGTTGACCTCCACCGGCACCGAGATGGCGTACCCATTGTCTTCCACGAGGTAGACGACGGGCAGCTTGAGGTTGGATGCGGAATTGAGCGATTCCCAGAACTCGCCTTCGGACGTGGTGCCGTCTCCG
>JACMOE010000080.1 GCA_014378185.1 Gemmatimonadaceae bacterium
AAGGGAGAAATCCATCGCGATGCCAGCCGCACGCACAACACGTTGAAGGACGCCGGCAACGACACCAAGACGGTGCTCAAGCGGACGACCGGCATTCACGGCTCGCATAACGCCCATCCGGGCGGTCTGAACAAGGTGGCGCACGATATCAGCAACGCCTCCAAGCGCGGCGCCAGCGACGTGAAAGCCGAGAAGAACAGGGTGAAAGCAAAGGGCCATGCCGAGGCCACCGAGACCGGCAAGGACATCAAGGAAGCCGCGAAGAAGCCGTAACAGGCGATTGTGCGGAAAAAAAAATTGTGAACGGTCGGCGCCAGAAGGTGCCGGCCGTTCTTTCTTGTCGCAATAAGCACTGATGCCTCGCGAATTGCGAAAATAATGGTGATCTGCTTTAGGGCGGTGTGTCTGCATTGTTCCGGACAAAACGACCGGATGTGCGCTGTGAACCGCTCAAGGTGGACACTCTGACGCATGCCAATATTCCTCGAACATTGGCATCTGGTGTGCCTAACACAGGTAGGGGCACAGCGACCTGTGCGATGACCGGGCTGCCACAACGAGGTGGTACGCTTGGTCGGGGCAGGATTCCTTGGGGGAATGAAATGATCCGCACACTTCGCCGCTTCTCCCTTCTGGCTGGCGTGGCACTTTTCGCCGCCTGCTCCAGCGAATCCACCGGACTGCCATCCGCGCCGAACGCGAGGTTCAGCAGGGCACCCGTGACAAGCCCTCTCAGCGCCACTACAGCGGCACTGACGCTCACCACCGGTGCGCAACGCACCTCGGCGTTGCCTTCGAGCCTCACGGTGATGCAGGCCATTGGGATCGCTGGCGGCACGCTGAGCATTCCGCAGGCGGGGGTGACGATCACCGTGCCGGCTGGCGCGCTGGCCGCGACGACGCTCATCTCCATGACGGCCCGAGCGGGGACAGTCATCGCGTATGATTTTGCGCCGCACGGTACCCGGTTCGCCAAACCGATCGTGTTCACGCAGACCCTCGCGGGCACCAACGTGCCCGCAGCGCTGGCGCCGCTGCTCACGCTGGGATACTACGCGGATGAGACCGACCTCACGACGTTCGGGGGATCCGTCTCGGAGTTCATCGCCGGATTGTCGAACCTGGCGAATGGCAGCTTCACGTCTTCCATCTCGCACTTCTCGGGATACATGGTGGCCTGCGGTCGCGGCGAGTGACGCAGCAGCGGGCGCGTTCATGACGCGCCGTCACGCGGGATCGGAGGGCACGGTGTTGCTGAGCGACCCCAAGCCGCTGATACCCGTTGTCGGAGTGGTCGTCCTCCGCAAGTGAGAAACCTCGGTCGATATGGATACCAGGTATACGCATACGACGTCGCCGGAAATGGTGCCGCCGCCTGACAACCCAGGTTCGGGGATCGTGGAGATCCTCGCGCTGGGGCAGTCGCTGGAGCGTGTCGGGCAGCGTGAAGAGGCGCGTGCGCTGTACGACGAGGCGCTCCGCACCGGCGCGGCCAGGAACGCGCAGGACATCGCACACCTGCACCGCCTGGTATCCCGGGCGCACCTTCAGGACGGCGAGTTCGCCGCCGCAGATGCCAGCGCGTTGCTGGCGCTGCTTGTTTCCGAGGACGTGAAGGATGAAGCGGGGCGGGGCAGGGCGATCAACATGCTCGCCTCGATCCAGTGGAATCAGGGCAACCTGGACAGGGCGCAGCGCCTGTTCCTGCAGGCACGCGAAAGCGCGATCAATTCCGGCGAGGCGCGCCTCGCGGCGATGACCGCCACCAACCTCGGCATGATCGCCACGGTGCGCGGCGAGCACGACGAAGCGTTTTCGTACCATCGGTCCAGCCTTGCGGATGCGCGATCGGCCGGCCTCGCGGACGAGGCCATGATGGCGCTCAACAACCTGGGGCTGCTGCACGCCCAGGTGAAGCGATTCGAGCTCGCGCACGAGGCATATCGCGAGGCCCTGGAAATCGGTGCGGTGCTGGGAGATCGCAGCAAGTGCATGCTCACGCAACTCAATGTCGCGCGGTTGCACATCCAGCAGGGCAACCTGCCGGCCGCTCGTGCCGCATGTGACGAAGCCACGATGATGGCGCGCCAGCTGGGCGACACCCACACGGATGGTGAGGCCGCGCACATTTATGGCATCATCGCTCGCGCGAACGGTGACATCCTCGCCGCGGAGGCGCATTTCCTGACCGCGGAAAGGTGTGCGAACGCGCGAAAGGATCTCATCCTGCAAGGCGAAACGGCGCGCGAGCTTGCCGAGCTGTATCACCTGCAAGGCCGTAATCGCCAGATGCTTCAGCGGCTGAACCAGGCACACCGCCTCTTTGCGCAACTGCGCGCCCGCAACGAGCTCGCCGACGTCGACCGCCGTACCGCGCTACTCGAGAGCGACTTCCTGGATGTCGCGCGCAAGTGGGGTGAATCGATCGAATCGAAGGACCTCTACACCCAGGGTCACTGCATTCGCGTGGCGGATCTCGGTTGCGCCCTCTGGGCTCGTGTGTGTGCCGACGATGACACCTCCATCTTCTGGTTTCGCATCGGCGCCTTGCTGCACGATGTCGGGAAGCTCCTGGTGCCCGCCACCGTGCTGAACAAGTCCGGCAAGCTCACGGTGGACGAGTGGGCGCTCGTGCGGCGGCATCCTGCCGCGGGCGTGGAGCTCCTGGCCGACACCGAGTTTCCATGGGACGTCCGGCCGATCGTCGAGAGCCACCACGAGCGGTGGGACGGCACGGGATATCCGCACGGTTTGGCAGGTGAGGCCATTCCGCTGGCCGCGCGCGTGCTCTGCATTGCGGATGTCTATGATGCGTTGACGTCGAAGCGCGGTTACAAGGACGCGCTTTCACACGATGCAGCGATGGCGCTCATGCGCGCGGATGTGGGCACCCAGTTCGACCCGACGCTGTTCATCGCGTTCGAGATCATCGTGCGGAGGGGCACGTGGCGCGACACGCCAGCGCAGGGATTTGCGGCGATCACCGCTGAGAGTCGCGCGCTGTAAACACGAGAAGGTTTCGTCGGGATCGGATCTTGATGCCGTCGGCGGCGTTTCGCGTGCTCAAGGCTGGGTGGTGGGGAATTCTGCGTACTGCTGCCGAGCGCGGACGCCAAGACCGCGGGGGAGATGGCGGATCGCATGCTCG
>JACMOE010000792.1 GCA_014378185.1 Gemmatimonadaceae bacterium
CGCTGGAACTGCTGCTGGCGGCAGTGCCTCGCAATCGCCGGTTGCTCACGGTTGGTCCCACGGGTTCCACGCATGCGCTGGCGGTCGCGCTCCATGGCGCCAGGATCGGCCTGGACTCCGAGGTGCTCACCTGGCCGCAGGAAATGCACGACGTGGCCGCTGCCACATCGGTGCGCCTGGCGGCGCAGGCACGCGTCACCAGGACGCGTTCGCCCGCTGAGGCGTACCTGCGTGCGGCCATTCGGCGGATACGCGGCCATGTACACTGGATTCCCGCTGGTGGGAGCTCGCCCCTGGGGGCGCTGGGACATGCAGCAGCGGCATTGGAGCTCGTGGCGCAACTGGCGCGCGATGGCATACCGATGCCGGAGGCAGTCGTGGTGCCGCTCGGCAGCGGCGGCACGGTTGCCGGGCTGTTGCTGGGGTTCGCCATCGCTGGCGTGACGACGCGAGTCGTTGCCGGGCGCGTGGTGCCGCGCATCGTGGGCAACCCGGGCCACGTGCTTCGGCTCGCGCGCCGGAGCCGTGGGCTGCTCGAGCGGCTCGCGGGCGAGCCGATCCCTCACGTCGACGGCTCGCGGCTGACCATCGAGCACGCGTCGTACGGAGGTGCGTATGGCCGGGAAACCCCCGCGGCCGCCGCCGCAGCCGGTTGGATTCGCCAGTCAGGAGGCCCGCGACTTGACGGAACATACAGTGCGAAGGCCTGCGGTCATGCCCTTGCATTGGCGCGCGGTGCGCCTGACGGCGCTGTTCTCTTCTGGCTAACCTTCGACGCACGATGGCTCGATGCTGTCGACGACATACCGCGGGACATTCGTCCGCCGCGCTGAGGAGAAGACGATGGATCAATTACCGGAAGTCGTGTTTCACGTGTATCCCGCCGACTGCGACATGCTTGGCCACGTGAACCACGCCACCATGCTGGCGTTCCTCGAGCGCGCGCGCTGGGAACTGCTGGAGCGAGAAGGCGTGGGCGGAGTGCGCGACTTCGCCACGGTGCCGGTGTACTCCGTGGTGCGCCATGTGGACATCGACTATTTCGCGCAGTCATTGCCCGGCGACGACCTCGTGATCCGGAGCGGCCTCCTGGCGGTACGCAACACGAGTTACATCGTGAAGCAGGACGTGCGGAAGGTGGGCAGCGACACCCTTGTGGCGCAGGCGTCCATCGTGTTCGTGGCGCTGGACCGCAAGGGCAAACCGGTGCGCGTGCCGGAGGAATGGCGAACGCTGTTGCCGCATTGGCCCGAGGGCGACGAGGGGCGCGTCTAGCGATGCGCGCTCTGCTGGATGGAAGCCTCGAGCTCGCGTACGACTAGCGGTCGCGCCTTGAGTATCGGTGCCGCGCCTGCGACCTTTGGACTCTGCCGTCCCACCCGTCACGAGCCGATGCTCGCCATGTCTACCTCGCCCACCGACAGCGCAGCGCACCAGAAGATCTCGGAGGCCGAGCGCCGCCCGAGTGCTCGTGTCGGCGCGGTGCTGTTTCGGCATCGCGGCTGGCTGCCGGTGCCGTTTCTGCTGGTGCCGCTCCTGGCGCACGGCACCACGGATGCGATGAACTGGATCCTGGGCGTCCTGTTCATCGTGCTCGGTGAGTCGATCCGCCTGGCCGGTGTCGCCGCGGCGGGGACGGTGACCCGGCGTCGCTCGCGTACGGTGCAGCGGCTGGTGACGTACGGCATCTTCGCGTGGATGCGGAATCCGCTCTACGTGGGCAATCTCCTCATCTGGCTCGGCTTCATCGTGATCTCGGGCGTGTTCTGGTTTCTACCGGTGGCCATCGCGCTGTTCGCCATCGAGTACACGCTGATCGTGCGCTATGAGGAAGGTGTGCTCGAGTCGATCTTCGGCGCCGAGTATCTGCGCTACAAGGATCGGACGTCGCGATGGTTCCCGCGGCCGCCTGGCGACGACGAAGAGGGAGAGCACCATTGGGGCGAGGCGTGGCGATCGGAGGTCAGCACGTTCCTGCAGTACATCGCAATCACGGCAGCGTTCATTGCCAAGGACCGGTTCTTCCAGAACGTCTGACAGTCAGACGTTCGACGGCTCGACTTTTTCCAGGTATTCCGTCAGGTCTTCGAACGACCGCGCCACGAACTCCGCCTCGCTCGGGCCGCCATCTCGCACCACATCGATGCGAATGGCACGAAAGCCCGCCGCCAGGGCGCCGCGCACGTCGGTGCGCTCGTTGTCGCCGATGTGGAGGATCTCGGCCGGCGCCACGCCCAGCTCGGTCACCGCCGCCTCGAAGATCTCGGCACGCGGCTTCGCGTGTCCCACATCCATCGAATAGATGGTGGACGCGAAAAACGAGCGGGCGGCATCCTTCTCCAGCAGCCGATCCTGTGCGCGTCCCGACGCGAATCCGGTATCGCTGATGATGGCGAGCGTGAAGCGGCGGCTCAGCGTGCGCAGCGTCTGCCAGGCGCCAACGAGCATCGCGGGGGGGAGCATGAGGAGCGCACTGTCTACCGCGTCAGCGGCCGTGGCCACGTGTGCGCATCCTTCGCGCGGAGTGACCGCGGCGCGCTCGAGTATCCAGCGCAGGCGCTCATCCGTACGGTAGCCGCGATGCTCCTCGCTCCACCACCGCTCCGCCTCCCGTCCCGACTCCTCGTAGAGCGCGCGGAGTTGCGGTTCCGGCAAGTCGCGGCCGTACGCGCCCAGCAGGGCACCGACCGCCGTTCGCCGCAGCGGGACGCGCTCCGGTCGCGCGCCGCCCTCGTACAGCGTATCCCAATAGTCGAACGTGAGCGCGCGAAGCATGGCGCGCCTCCCCGAATGGCGCGGCTCAGCGCGTGGGACGGCCTGGAGGATTGTCGCTCTTGAAGACGTCGCGGTTGAGCTGGATGTATTCGTTCATCTGCGCGGGCACGTCCTCTTCGGGAAAAATGGCCGTGACCGGACATTCGGGCTCGCACGCGCCACAATCGATGCATTCATCGGGGTGGATGAAGAGCTGGTTTTCACCCTCATAGATGCAATCCACGGGACAGACGTCGACGCACGCCTTGTCCTTGGTGTTGATGCAGGCTTCGGTAATGATGTAGGGCATTGTTCGCCTCGGGTGGTTCCGCGATGTCGCCGCGCTCCGCGCAAGTTAATGCGATTCGCGGGTGCGACAACGGGTGGCGCGTCACGATCAGGCGCGATTGCTCCTGAGCCGCTCCTCGAGCGACG
>JACMOE010000081.1 GCA_014378185.1 Gemmatimonadaceae bacterium
CCCGGACCGAGCCCGGACTTGAGGTCGTTGCTCACGCCCTGGCCCATCCCGCGCAGCTGACGCAGCAGCCGGCCGGGGTCGGCTGCCGCCTTGGGCAGCCGCTCCGGGCCGAAGATGAACAGTGCGAGCACTGCGAGCGTCGCCATCTCGGGCCAGCCGATGTTCAGCATGATGTTGCTCCAGTGGTCGGTGGCGCGGGGTTACCTCACGGTAACCCCGCGGAGGTCAGCGGGTCCCGTCGGACTGGAGGACGATCGCGGCCTTGAGCGTCTTCCCGTCCCGGATGTAGGTCACCTCGACGGAGTCGCCGACCTTGAGCTTGCGGACCGCGACCACGAGCTCGTCGACGGTGGTCACACGGGCGCTGCCGACCTTGGTGATGATGTCGCCGGTCTTGAGCCCACCGACGGCCGCGGCGCCGCCCGCCACGATGCCGGGCACACCGGCGCCGTCACGGATGATCGCGCCTGCCTCGGCACCGGGGATCGTCTGGGCCATCCCGGGGGTGACGGTCTGGGCGCGGACACCGATGACAGGGTGAGTCGCCACACCGGTCCGGATGAGCTCCTCGGCGATGCTGCGGGCCTGGTCGATCGGGATCGAGAAGCCGACCCCGATCGAGCCGACCTGGCCGCCGCCGCTGCCTCCGAGGCTGGCGATCGCGGAGTTGATGCCGATCACCTTGCCGCCGCCGTCGACGAGCGGGCCACCGGAGTTGCCGGGGTTGATGGCCGCGTCGGTCTGGATGTAGTCCGTGATGGCATAATTGCCCTGGAGCAGGCCCGGCAGCGGACGGCCCTTGGCGCTGATGATGCCGGCCGTGACCGTGAAGTCGAGGCCGAGCGGATTGCCGATGGCCACGACCCACTGGCCCACCCGCGCGACGTTGTCATCACCGAGGTTCGCTACGGGAAGATCGGAGCCATCCACCTTGATCACCGCCACGTCCGTGGTGGGATCGCGGCCGATCACCTTTGCCGTGAACGTGCGCTTGTCCAGCAGCGTGACCGTCACCTTGTCCGCGTCGGCAACGACGTGGTTGTTCGTGAGGATGTAGCCATCCTTGGAGACGATGAAGCCGGTACCACTGGCTTCCTGCGCCTGTTCCCTTGGCTGCTGCCCCTGCTGCTGTTCGAAATTGCGGAAGAAGTCCTCGATGCCGCCCCGCGGAGCCTGCGGGTTGCGGCCGCGCGCCACGCGCACACGCTGGGTCTGGATCGACACCACGGCGGGGGTCACGTGATCGGCGATGGCCTCGAACGCACTGCCCGTTTCCGCCAGTGACTGCACCTGCGACGAGGCGACCTTGCCGCCCTTGCCATCCTGCGCAAAACCAAAGCGCGTCAGATCGAAGCCCGACGCGAATAGCAGCCCGCAAACGAATGCCGTGACGACCGCCGCGCCAAGGCGCGCGCGAGAAAATCCTGTAGCCATTCTGCTTGTCCTCAAAGGGTGCTGGGAGTCAAGACCTTACAACCTATATACACACAGATGGGCGCCGTGTGTTCCCTGTGGATACATACGGCGCCCATCTGGTTTGCGATGCGCCGCAAACGGCGCACTACTATTTTTTGTCGTCCACGATCTCGTAATCGGCCTCGACCTCGTCGTCGGCGGGCTTGGCACCACCAGCCGCCCCATCCGCCTGCGGCGCGCCGGCCTGCTCACCATCAGGTGCCGCACCCTCTGCCGCCTGGTTCTGCGAGTAGAACGACTGGCCTGCTTCACCAAACGTCTTGCTCAAATCCTCCTGCGCCGCCCGGATCTCGGCCAAGTCGTCGCCGCGCAGCGCCTTGCGGGCCCGCTCCACCGACGCGTCGAGCTTCTCCTTCAACTCGGCGGACAGCTTGTCGGACCACTCCTTGGCGTTCTTCTCCACCTCGTACGTCAAGCTGTCGAGGCGGTTGCGCGTGTCGATCTCCTCGCGCCGCTTCTTGTCCGCATCCGCGTTCTGCTCGGCGTCCTTCACCATCTTGTCGATGTCGGTGTCGGACAGGCCGCTCGACGCCTCCACGCGAATCTTCTGCTCCTTGTTGGTCGCCTTGTCCTTGGCGGCCACGTGCAGGATACCGTTGGCGTCGATGTCGAAGGTGACTTCCACCTGCGGCATGCCGCGCGGAGCGGGCGGAATGCCGGTGAGCTGGAACTTGCCGATGGTGCGATTGTCCCTGGCCAGCTCGCGCTCACCCTGGAGCACGTGAATCTCCACCGTGGTCTGGTTGTCGTCGGCCGTGCTGAAGGTCTCGGACTTCTTGGTGGGAATGGTGGTGTTGCGGGGGATGAGCACCGTGGTCACGCCGCCCAGCGTCTCGATGCCGAGCGAAAGCGGAGTGACGTCGAGGAGCAATACGTCCTTCTGCTCACCGGTGAGCACCGCACCCTGCACGGCGGCGCCGATGGCCACCACTTCGTCCGGATTCACGCCCTTGTTGGGATCCTTGCCGAAGAACTTCTTGACCTCTTCCTGGATCTTGGGAATGCGCGTGGAGCCGCCGACAAGGAGCACCTCGTCGATGTCCTTGGGCTCGAGCCCCGCATCCTTGAGCGCCTTGCGCATGGGCTCCAGCGTGCGCGTGATGAGGTCATCCACGAGCTGCTCGAACTTGGCGCGCGACAGCGTGTAGGTCAGGTGCTTCGGTCCGCTCTGGTCCGCCGTGATGAAGGGCAGGTTGATATCGGTGGATGTGGTGCTCGACAGCTCCATCTTGGCCTTTTCCGCCGCTTCCTTGAGCCGCTGGAGGGCCATGGGATCCTTGGAGAGATCGATGCCCTGGTCGCGCTTGAACTCGCCGACGATCCAGTCCATCACGCGCTGGTCGAAGTCGTCGCCGCCCAGGTGCGTGTCGCCGTTGGTGGACTTCACCTCGAACTGCCGCGAGCCGTCAACGTCGTACAGCTCCAGCACGGAGATGTCGTAAGTACCGCCGCCGAGGTCGAACACGGCGACCTTCTCGTCCTTCTTCTTGTCGAGTCCGTAGGCGAGCGCGGCAGCCGTGGGCTCGTTGATGATGCGCAGCACGTCGAGGCCGGCAATCTTTCCGGCGTCCTTGGTGGCTTGACGTTGAGAATCGTTGAAGTAGGCGGGCACGGTGATCACGGCCTTCGTGACCGTTTGGCCGAGGTAGTCTTCCGCCGCCTGCTTCATCTTCTGGAGGATCATCGCCGAGACTTCGGGAGGCGTGAACCGCTTGCCCTGCACTTCGACGGTGGCGACATCGTTCGCCCCGGGCACGACCTTGTACGGAACGCGCTTCTGCTCCTCGGCTACTTCGCTGGTCTTTCGGCCCATGAAGCGCCTGATGGAGAAGACGGTGTTGGTGGGGTTGGGGACGGCCTGGCGCTTGGCGACGGTGCCGACCAGGCGCTCGCCGTCCTTGGTGAAGCCGACGACCGAGGGGGTGGTGCGACCGCCCTCGGCGTTGGGGATGACGACCGGGTCGCCTCCCTCCATGACGGCGACGACGGAGTTGGTCGTGCCGAGGTCGATACCGATGACTTTGTCAGCCATTGTGTCCTTGATGGAGTGTTGGGGCGCGGCGGGAGACTGCCGCGGACGAGGTGGTGTGGGGCAATTCCCGGTCCCTTGCGTTGCGCCACTCTGGCAGGGAGTTACAGTCGTGCCCGGCGAGTGGAGTGACACCTTGGCGTAAACCCGAGCGGTGGTGCCACGTCGGCAGGACGAGCGGTTCGCTCCGCGATACCATCCGCAGCAATTGCCGCGCTCCCGCCGGATTGGTATGTTCGGGGCGTACAGTGGCAGTCATCCCCTGATCCCGACCGCGCTCATGCTGAGCCGCCTCATCCCGCGCGACGAAGAATTCTTCGATCTCTTCAACCAGCTTGCCGAGTACCTGCGTAGCGCGGCAAAGCTGCTTGACCAGTTGTTTTCCGAGCCGCATCGCACCGCGGAACTCGTCAAGCAGATCAAGGATGTGGAACACCTGGCGGACCAGCTGACGCTGGCCATCGGCGTGCGCATCGACAAGAGCTTCATCACGCCCATCGATCGCGAGGATATCCACCTGCTGGCCTCCCGGCTGGACGACGTGATCGACCGGCTGGACGGCACGGCGCGGCGCGTGGTGATGCTGCACATCAACGAAGTGCGCGAGCCGGCCAAGCAGATGGCGCACGTGATCCTGCGGGCATCGGAGCACATTGCGAAGGCGGTGAGCGCCATCAAGCGTCCGCGAGAGGTATCCATCCAGGCGGCGGAGATCAAGAAGCTGGAGGAGGAGGGCGACGCGCTGTATCACGAGGCCGTTGGCGCGCTCTTCGCCGGAACGCCGGACGCGATCGAGGTGATTCGGTGGAAGGAGGTCTACGAGACGCTGGAGATCGCGATCGACCAGTGCATGGGTGTCGCGAACGCGGTGCACAGCATCTCCATCAAGAACTCCTGAGCTGATCCCGTGGTCTGGTACGTCGTCGCGATCATCGCGATCGCCTTCATCTTCGATTTCAGCAACGGGTTCCACGATTCGGCGAATTCCATCGCCACCATCGTGGGCACTCGCGTACTCAGCCCGCTTGCTGCGGTCGGGTGGGCGGCGTTTTTCAACTTCGCGGCGCTGTTCACGGGTGGCGTCGCCGTGGCGAAGGCGGTGGGCGGCGGCATGGTCGAGCAGAGCATCGTCGATCCCAACGTCATTCTCGCCGCCCTGTTGGGGGCGATCGTCTGGAACGCCATCACGTGGTACTACGGTATTCCGTCCAGCTCGTCGCATGCCCTCATTGGCGGGTACGCTGGCTCGGCGATGGCGAAGGCCGGGACGGCGGCCATCACGTGGGGCCCGAAGTGGGTACAGACGTTGTCGTTCATCGTCATTTCGCCGCTGGTGGGCTTCGCCGCCGGCTTCGTGCTGATGATCGCGTGCTATTGGATCTTTCAGCGGCTGAATGCGGCGCGCGTCGATCGGGTGTTTCGGCCGGCGCAGCTACTCAGCTCCGCGCTGCTCTCGTATTCGCATGGCGGCAACGACGCCCAGAAGACGATGGGGATCATTCTCGGCCTGCTGGTAGCGAGCAAGGGCTATTTCGCCACGCAGACCGGCCTGCTTCATCATCTGTACGTGGCGGATTTCAAGACGATTCCGCGCTGGGTGGAAATCGGCGCGTACACCGCCATCTCGCTCGGTACGCTGTTCGGCGGATGGCGCATCGTGCACACGATGGGGTCGCGCATCACCAAGCTCCGGCCAATGGGGGGCTTTGCCGCGGAAACCGGGGGCGCCATCGCGATCCAGCTCGCCACGCACTGGGGCATTCCGGTGAGCACGACCCACACGATCACGGGGTCCATCGTGGGCGTCGGTGCCACGCGCCGCCTGTCAGCGGTGCGCTGGGGCATTGCCGGCCGCATCGTGTGGGCGTGGGTGCTGACCATCCCGGCCGCGGGGGTGATGGCCGCCATCTCGTACGCGATCCTCTCGCACGTCGTGGTTATTCCGTAGGACGGGGGACGGGGGACGGCTCGCTCGCTGGCGCTCGCTGGACGGCGAACTGAAAACTGAATCACTCAAGACAGAAGACCGAGAACCGGCCGCGTTCGGCATGGATCACGCATCACTCGCTATTTCACGGCGCGAAGACTCTGTCGCAGTTCTGTCACGAAGGCATGCGGCGGGTAACGCGACGTCACGAAACAGCGAACTTGGCTGACAGCCCTCTCATGGAGTCTTCTATGCTGCAACGCGGCCTCGTGGCCATCGTGACATTCGCCCTTGTCGCCGGTTGCGGCGATTCGAGCAAGGTGCCCGCGGCCGGCGGGACGCCCGCCGCCGCCAGTTCGAGATCCGGAGCCGCCCTCACAGGAGCGGGCGCGACGTTTCCCAATCCGCTCTACAGCAAGTGGTTCAGCGAGTACGCCACGAAAACGGGGGTCCGGATCAACTATCAGCCCATCGGTTCGGGTGGCGGCATTCGGCAACTGTCCGAGAACACGGTGGACTTTGGCGCCACGGACGCACCGATGTCGGACGAGGAGCTCGGCAAGGCCAGGAGCGGCGCAATCCTTCACGTGCCCACCGCACTCGGCGCTGTCGTCGTCACGTACAACCTTCCGACGATCACGGCTCCTCTCAACCTGAGCGGTGACGTCATCGCGGCCATCTTCCAGGGTCAGGTCACGCGCTGGAACGATGCGCGCATTGCGGCGCTCAACAACGGCGTGGCGCTGCCGGCCACCGACATCCTGGTGGTTCACCGGTCCGATGGCTCCGGCACGTCGTTCGTGTTCACCGACTACCTGTCCAAGGTGAGCGCGGCGTGGGCCAAGGCGCCGGGCAAGGGGAAGGATGTGCAGTGGCCAGTCGGCCTCGGCGCCAAGGGCAACGAGGGGGTGGCCGGGCAAGTCAAGCAGTCGCCGGGCGCCATCGGCTATATCGAGCTGGCGTACGCGTCGCAGAACAAGCTGCCCACGGCGCACGTCAAGAACGTGCAGGGCGAGTTCGTGGCACCGAGCATCGCGTCGGTCACGGCCGCGGCAGCGGGCGCGTCGAGCGCCCTGCCTGCCACCACGGACTATCGCATCTCCATCGTCAATGCGCCGGGCGCGGGCGTCTATCCCATCGCGTCGTTCACGTGGATCATTCTCTACCAGAAGCAGGCGGATGCCGCGAAGGGCAAGCTGCTGGTGGACTTCCTGAAGTGGGCGCTCACCGACGGTCAGGCCATGGAAGCGCCGCTCGATTATGCCCCATTGCCGGAGGCCATGCGGGCGCCGCTACTCGCCCGAGTGGGAGCCGTCCAGTAGGTGGTCAATGCCTGATATGCACGCGCAAGAAACACTGTACCTCAACCGCGAGCTGTGCTGGCTCGCGTTCAACGCGCGCGTCCTTCATGAGGCAACCGATCCACGCGTACCGCTCCTGGAACGGCTGAAGTTCCTGGCGATCTTCAGCAGCAATCTCGACGAGTTCTTCATGGTGCGCGTGGCGGGCTTGCGCCGCCACCTGGAATCCGGCACGTCGCACACCGCGGCGGATGGTCTCTCGGCGGCCGACCAGCTCGCCGCGATCCGGACTCGCGTCAGCGGCCTGCTTACCGAGCGGCGTCAGTGCCTCGAGCACCTGCTGCAGGAACTCCGTCCGCATGGCGTGCGCATCATCGCCATGCACGAGCTGACGGGCCCGGAACGGCGCGCCATCGACGAACAGTTCGAGTCGGCCATCTTTCCCGTACTCACGCCGCTGGCGGTGGACCCGAGTCATCCCTTTCCGAACGTCTCCAACCTGTCCGTGTCGCTCGCCGTGGAGGTGCGCGACCCGGAGGTGGGCACCACCCATTTTGCCCGCGTGAAGGTACCGGCGCGGCTCACGCGATGGCTGGCCGTGCCGGGCCGAGCGCATGAATTCGTGCCGCTCGAGCAGGTGATCGGCGAGAATCTCGAAGCACTGTTTCCCGGCATGGAGGTGCTGGGCTGGTACGCGTTCCGCGTCACCCGCTACTCCGACCTGGAGCTCACGAACCTCGAGGATCCGGACGATCTCCTCGCGACCATCGAGGAACGTGTGTTCGAGCGGCGGTTCGGCGAGGTGATCCGCCTGGAAGTGCAGGACGACATGCCGCAGCACCTGCGTGTGCTGCTGCTGGAGGAACTGCGGGATGCGGACTTTCCCGCGCAGACGTCGCTGAGCGAAGCCGACATCGAGAATGCAGGACACCTGCTGGACCTCTCCGACATGCTCGCGCTCAGCCAGCTGGAAATTCCCGAGCTGCGCGATCCCCCGTTCACGGCGTCGGTGCCGCACGAGCTGCGCGATCCGGACTGCTCCATCTTCGACGTCATCCGCGAGCGGGACATCCTCGTCCACCATCCGTTCGATTCCTTTCCCGCCACTGTGGAGCGGCTGCTCCAGAGCGCGGCGAAGGACGAACACGTGCTCGCGATCAAGCTGACGCTGTACCGCACCTCGGGCGACACGGCCATCGTGCGCGCGCTCACGGAGGCCGCGCAGGGCGGCAAGCAGGTGGCCGTGCTCGTCGAGCTCAAGGCGCGGGTCGACGAGGCGAACAACATCACCTGGGCGCGCACGCTCGAGGACTACGGCGTGCACGTAGCCTACGGCTCGGCGCTGCTCAAGACGCATACGAAGGTGGCGCTCATCGTGCGCCAGGAGCCGGAAGGGCTGCGCCGCTACGTGCATATCGGCACGGGCAACTACAACTCGCGCACGGCGCGGCTCTATACCGACGTCGGGCTGTTCACGTGCAGTCCGTCCATCGGCGCAGACGTCAGCGACCTGTTCAACTCACTCACTGGCATCTCGCGCCAGCGATTGTACCGCAAGTTGCTCGTGGCGCCGGCAAACATGCGCGACCGGTTCATCGAGCTCATCGAGCGCGAGGGTGAGCACGCGCGCGCCGGTCGGCCGGCCCGGATCGTGGCCAAGATGAACGCCCTGGTGGACGCCGTGGTGATCGACGCGCTCTATCGCGCATCGCAGGCCGGTGTAGAAATCGACCTCATCGTGCGCGGCATTTGCTGCCTGCGGCCGGGCATTCCCGGCGTGAGCGACAACATCCGCGTATTGAGCATCGTGGGGCGATTCCTCGAACACTCGCGCATCTTCCACTTCGGCAACGGTGGAGAGGAGGAGTACTACATCGGCTCCGCGGACTGGATGCCGCGCAACTTCCTCCGCCGCGTGGAGGCGGTGGCGCCAGTGGAGGGACCGCGCCTGCAGGCTCGGCTTCGCAGCCTGCTGCGCACCTGCCTCGAGGACAACCGTCAGGCGTGGGAGCTTCACGCATCCGGTACGTGGCATCAGCGCAAACCCGTGGGCCAGATACGCTCTGCCCACGTTCGGCTGCTGGCCGATTCGTGGGGCGAGGCGCCGGAGCCCATTCCAAACGTGAAGGTACCGGACGCAGGGTCGCCACAGGCGCAGCCAACGACCGAGTAGCTACTCGGCCTCGTCCGCGCCGGCGTCCTCCGACGAATACACCTCGCCGCCCGGCCCCACGATCTCGACGGGAACGCCGGCGAGCTTCGCGAGCAACTGCGACTTTCGATGCGCACCCCAGAGCTCGAGGCGCAGCACATTGGCGCCCTTCGTGGCAACGGGCGTGATGCGGATGGCCCGCTGCATCCAGCGCACCTTCACGTCGCGCACCGCGCCCACGTGGCCACGGTCGAAACCATCCGCCACGCGCAACAGCGCTGCCAGCCGATTGATCTGCTTGCGCAGCGGCGCATCGAGCACACCGAAATTGCCCTGCTTCTTCCTTGGCGGCGACCCGCGATGATAGCGCGCCACGTTGGCGATGACGACCTGTTCCGCTGGCGTGATGCCGAGCAGCTCCGCATGCACGATGAGGTGATAGGCGTGCTTGTGGTGCCTGTCGTAGCTGATGTGATAACCCACATCGTGCAGGAGCGCGGCGTCCGCGAGGGCCTCGCGCTCGGCGGGCTCGCAGCCCAGTCTCGGACCAAGGGCATCGAACAGCCGCAGTGCCAGTCGCTGGACGTGCTCGGCATGTGGCACCTCGAAGTGGCATCGCTCGGCAAACTCACGGACGGAGCGTTCGCGCGCCGCGCCCGGATCGGCGACGGTCGGCACCACGCGCGCGGCCTCGAGCAACAGGCCCTCGCGGATGCCGTAGCGGGACACCTGCACCTCGCGTGCTTCCAGGCGCGCCATCACCTCTGCGGACACCGCGAGGCCGGCCACGATGATATCGGCGCGCTCGGGATTGAGGCCGACGATGCCACGCCGTTCATCCGCGGAGGCGACGGCCAGCATGCCGAGGATGTGCTCGACGTCCACGCGCGGAACGGTCGTGGCGTGCACGTTGCGCGCGGTGAGCATGCCACGGCGGGCCAGGTGAATGCTCGCCAGGTTGGTGAAGGTGCCTCCGGAACCGATGAGTTGCGCGCCGCGCCAGTCGCGGCGAGGAAGCACGTCGCGCAGGCCATCGCGCACTTCCTTGCGGAGACGCGCGAGGGACTTGCGCGTGGCGCCGCCGCTCAGGAATCGCTCCGTGAGGCGCAGGGCACCGAACGGCAGCGACACCAGGTTGTCGGGCACGCCGTCAGCCGCCATCGCGAGCTCGAGCGACCCACCGCCAATGTCCATGACCACAGTGCGGCCAGCGCCGAGATCGAAGTGGGCGAGGGCACTCAGGTAGGAGAGCCGAGCCTCGTCTGCCCCGTCGATGATGCGGATCTGGAGCCCCGCCTCCTGCCGCACGCGCGCCACGAATTCCGCTGCATTCCCGGCATCCCGCACGGCGCTCGTTGCCACCGCGTCGATGCGATGCGCACCGAGTTGGCGCGCCAGCGTGGCCATGCGGCCGATGGCCGCGGCGGCGCGCTCCATGGCTTGCGTGCCCAGCACGCCGGTGTGCTCGAGGTCCGCTCCGAGGCGTGGCGCCGCCTTCATTTCGTCAACGACCGTGATGCCTCCCTCCGGCGTGACGTCGGCCACGATCTGGCGCACGGAGTTCGAGCCCACGTCGATTGCGGCAATGCGCCGGATGGCACCTGCGCCGCGCTTGGCTCGAGCGGGACGCGGCGGGCGTGCGGGTCGAGGTGACGCAGCACTGCTCATGAGGCACGCACGGAGAGGGAGGCCGGGCCGGAACGCTGCCCCAATCTAGCAGGCGGCCGCCGCGCCGCGTCAGGGAGAGAAGCTGTCCGCCGAGCCTCCAAAATGTCCACCATGCTTGATGTTCTTTCCCTCAGCGAGAAAGACCGCATCCTCGCCGATGTTCGTGGCCAGGTCTGCCACGCGCTCCAGGTTGCGGCTCACCAGCAGGTACTCGAGCGACGGGTTGATCGTGCGTGCATCGCCCATCATGTGCGTGAGCAGGATGCGGAACACCGACTCGTGCAACTGGTCCACCTGGTCGTCGCGGGCGCACACGTCGCGGCCAAGCGCGCCGTCGGCGCGGAGAAAGGCGTCGATCGCGTCGCTGAGCATCGCGCGCGCGCGCCGCGCCATCTCCTCGATTTCCGGATCCGGCGTGATCTTCGTGCGCTGCGAAATGAGCCGTAGGGCAGCCTGCGCGATGTTCACGGCGTGATCGCCCACGCGCTCGAGGTCGCTCGTCACCTTGA
>JACMOE010000793.1 GCA_014378185.1 Gemmatimonadaceae bacterium
GCGCAGGACGCGCGTGAGCCCTTACGCGTGGATCAGGCGTCGGAAGCGGCCGTGGTCCGGACGTCCCGTGCTGCGCAGAATCTGGCGATCGCGGTGGGTGACACGGCTCAGGTCTCGAGCTACTGGACGGATGATGTCGAGATTCGCCGTGGTCTTGGGCAGTTGGTGGTAGGGCGGAATGCGTACCTGCGGCTATTCGTGCCCGACTCCGTTGCAGTCGAGCGTGGCACAGCGCTGGTCTACGAGCGTGCGCCGACATCAGTCGAGGTGAGCGCGCAGTGGCCGCTCGCCTACGAAGCCGGTGAATGGATCGCGCATCTGGGCGGAGTGTCAGGCCCTGCGGTCATCCGTGGCCGCTACAGCGCGCAGTGGGTGAAGCGCGGAGTTCGCTGGCTCATTCGTGGCGAGGTGTACGTGGCGTTGAGTTGTGCTGGAGTCGGGTGCAGTTACGCCGCGGCGCCGTAGAATGGTTGTGGCCGAGTGGCCCAACTTGCAGCACACCTTCCGGACTACGGCTCGAGGGAGCCACGCCGTGAGAAAACTCTTTCAACTGGCAATCCCGTTGATGCTGAGTGCAGCGGTAGCGCTGACCAGCTCCGCACAGCAAGCAGGCGATCGGGCGCCGCGGACCGTTCTCTTCGTATGCGAGCATGGGACCGTCAGAAGCCTGTTGGCGAAGGTCCTCTTCGTCCAGTACGCCTCACAAGTGGGCTTACGCATGCAGGCGATGTCACGAGGCACTCAGGCCGATTCCATTGTTCCCGCGTGGATGCAGCTGGGACTCGGCACTGACCATGTGGCGTTGGGGACGTGGCGTCCCCAGCCACTTCGCCTTGCAGATCTCGTGGACGCGGCGTACGTCGTCTCCTTCGATGTACCTCTCAGCGCCACGGCTGGCGCGCGCGGCCCGCGGGAGCAGTGGGATGGCCTGCCCTCGGTGAGCAAGGATTACGCGAACGGTCGAGACGCGATCAAGCTTCGAGTCCATGCGCTCGTCGACTCGCTCAAGCGTGCCGAGACGCCAGCAAGACGTCGCGCTCCGTCTGGCAGAGGCTAGCTGACGGTCGCTGCGTTTGCCATGTTCGTGGTGCAGGATGCAGCGTGGCTGCGATGATGTGGCTCAGGACAACCTTGGGAGGCTGCATGAAAGGACTCACTGCATTGTTCGGTCTGGCCACTGCGTCGATCCTGCTCGCTCCCGCTCGGTTCACCCATGTGGCGCTGGCCTGTGAGTCTGGCTGTGTGACGACGGACTCCCTTCAGGTTGCCGAGGCACTCCGTGCGGGCCTGTCGCACACGGGTGTGGCTGTCGTGGTGCGACGCACCGCGCGGTATGACCTGCCGTTGCTCGTGACGGGTCGAATCACCGTCGAAGGAGGCGAGGTGCGCGTGGCAGCCGAGTTTCTGGAGCTCGAGCGCGAAGTGTCGCGATTCACCGTCCTCTCGCCTCGGACCGATCTGACGGTACACGTTCAGCGCATGGGCGAACGGTTCGGACGGGCTCTGCTCCAGCTGTAATCGGATAAGGCATTCCGACGGCACTACGAACGAATCGTTACAGCCTCCTCGAGGTCCACTTCCACGAGCATCGCCAATGCGCATTCATGGTCGTCTCGTAGCTACCGCGGCACTTGCTTCCTCAGCGATGTTACTCCCGCGCGTTGGCCATGCGCAGATCACTGCCGCCGATCAGCGTTTCTCGCCGATCCTGGCGCCGGCGCCCAGGGGTATTTCCAGTGTGCTCGAGCCTGACAGCAGCGTAGCCACGCGTCGCAGCCCCGACCTGCCGAGCGTTGGCGCGGAGAGTAACGCGTGCCGGACCAGACTACGCGATCCACGAACCGGGGCGCACTATGTGCTCGTCGAATCAAAGATCGTGGAGAACCGGATGGTTTCCAGGCTTGGCCACACGGTGCAGACAACTGACTCGCAGGGCAACTACACCGCGGATGGGAAGACGGAGATCAACCTTTCACGCGCCTCATCTCGGCGCTTTCTTCGTGTCGCCTGCGCCAACAACTTCGTGCTTGGGTTGGCCGGTCCGCTGAAGTAGGGACCTGATGTGTGTGGCAGTAGTCGGTCGCCGAGGCATTCGCTTCCCTGGTTTCTCCCAGCGACAACGCCGAGGTCACGGGAGCGCGCGTCAGCACGATGTCCGGCGCGAAAGGGCCCTGACGGCGGAGTCACGGTGACCCAACACTTCCGATGGCGCGAACGACAAGGAACAGATTGAGGCACATGAGGACGAAGGCAGGGATCATCATGTGAATCGGATCCCGAATCTTTATCCGAACAAGCACCGCAAGCAACATCATCGCCGTGAAGCCGGTGGCGGACAGGAGGAGCAGGGGACGAAAGAGGAACCCTGCGAGAAGTCCCAGGCTGCCCGCGATCTGGAGCGAGGCGGTGAGGACCCGCAGCCGACCGAGTCCGTAGCGCTCGAATTCCGCTACCATGTCGCCCGACAGCAGTGTGAGCGTGCCGTACCAGCCGAACGCGAGGATCGAGAGGCCCTGCACAATTACCGTGGCGAGTTGCATTGTGTGCACGTCGGGGTAGTGTTCAACCGGTGCGGAGCGCGACCCTAACGCCTCACGAACCGGAGCATAATATGAGAACGATCATGGTCATCCTGCAGTTCACGGCGGCACTCGGCCTCCTGAATGTGTGGCTGCTGCGATTCCATCAACGGACGGGCTATCGTGGCGGCGACGCCAGCTCCATGGTGGAGGAGTTCGCCGCCTACGGGCTGCCAGCCTGGTTCGCCTACGTGATCGGGTCCCTCAAGATAGGGGCGGCGCTTGCGCTGATCGCGGGAATCTGGATCCCCACCCTCGTGCTTCCTGCGGCCGCACTCGTCTCCATCTTAATGCTCGGCGCGCTCGCGATGCACATCAAGATCGCCGATCCATTGAAGAAATCCCTCCCTGCGCTCGGCATGCTGGCTCTTTGCCTTGCCATAAGCTGGGGTGCGATGCGCTGAGGCAGGAATCAGCGGCGTCTTCAAGGTCGCAACTCCGCGTCCACAGCTTCGCCATTTCAATCGACGGCTACGGCGCCGGCCCGCGTCAGGACCTTTTAATCCGCTCGGCGTGAATCGCGTCGATTTGATGGATTGGTTCTACTACACACGCGTTTGGCGCTGAATGCACGGTGAAGCGGATGGCGAAGCCGGCGCGGACGACGCGATTGCCGAGCAGGGCTTTGGATTTGGCGTGGATTCTCGGCCGCAGCATGTTTGGTCTCATCCGGGGTTCGTGGCCGGATGACAGCTGGAAGGGTTGGTGGAGCGACGAACCGCGTGGTCGTTCGCCGATTTCGGACATGCTACGGGGCGCCGCGCGTGCATGGGGAGCTCCGCTAGGCCGGCGTGTGCGTCGCGAGGCATCGCGTTGGACGGCGCCGCGCTAGGTATCGCTCGCTGCCTCGTTTCGCGCGTGCGTATACAGGATCATCTCGTCGGAGCCGTACACCTGTACCCGCCCTCCGTCCGCAAATCCGAGCTTCTCGAGTACCCGGCGCGATGCCCCGTTGGGCGCGTCCACGACCGCGTGCAGTGTCGCGAGCCCATAGCGCGTGTACGCGTCCGCGAGCACCACGGCGGCCGCCTCCGTCGCCATCCCACGCCCATGTAGCGCCGTGGCGAGCATGTACGCCAGCTCCGGACCAAGCGTCGGGTCGCTGAGTGCTGGCGTGACCACCCCGGCCCACCCAAGCAGCTCGCCAGCGGCGACGATGGGCGCGCCCGCCGCGGTGTCGACCGGCGCCCTGGCGGTGACCGCCCAGCAGACGTAACCGAAGCGCGCCTGGCCGTCAGCGAAGTGGTCGAAGAAGTCCCGTTGGGTGCGTGCGCGCCGCTCAGCCTCCGACAGCGGCGCAGTGTACGCGTGGTAGTACGCCATCACGACCGGGTCGCAGACTAGCCGCGCGAAGAACGGCTCGAAGTCCGCGGCCGTGAGCGGGCGCAGTACGAGGCGCGGGGTACAGACGTGTCGGACTGGCCATGAGAGATGGTGGGTGAGAGCCGTCTAACGCGTGAGCTGACCAGCGAGCGAATCCAGCAAA
>JACMOE010000082.1 GCA_014378185.1 Gemmatimonadaceae bacterium
GCCACGCTGCGCTGGCTCGCGCGAGAAGGTGTGTCGGCCATCATGCTTGCCGACGCATCGCACACAGGCGGCACCGTCGGTACGAACAATGGTGCCTCACGCCTCTCCGGCATTGCGCAGGTCCCCACGGTGCACGTGGGGCAAGAGTCCTACGGACGCATCGCGCGCATGCTCGACAAGAACGTGCCCGTCACGCTCGAGCTCAACATGCAGAACACCTTCTATCCACAGAATACCAGCTCGTTCAACCTCATCGGCGATATTCCAGGCACCGATCCGCTCCTGAAGGATAAGGTGGTGATGATCGGCGCGCACTTCGACTCATGGCATTCCGGCACGGGGGCCACTGACAACGGTGCGGGATCCGGTGTCATGCTCGAAGCCATGCGCCTCATCAAGTCGCTCGGCCTGAGCCCGCGACGGACCATTCGCATTGCGCTCTGGACCGGTGAGGAGCAGGGGTTGTATGGCTCCCTGGCGTATGTGCGACAGCACTTCGCCGTGCGAGACGCGCTGGGCTTCCATGCCACCGTGGAACAGCAGAGACTTGCGGCCTACTTCAACCTGGACAATGGCAGCGGCAGGATTCGCGGCATCTACCTGCAGGGCATCGAGGCCGAGCGAAGCATTTTCGAAGCGTGGATGAAGCCGTTCAATGACATGGGCATGCGCACGGCGACGATCAGCAACACCGGCGGCACCGATCATCTCGCGTTCATTGCCGCCGGACTTCCGGGGTTCCAGTTCATCCAGGATCCGCTCGACTACGGTAACGTCACGCATCACACCAACCAGGACGTGTACGAGCGCCTCCAGCCTGATGACATGCAGTTCAACGCCGCCGTGGTGGCGAGCTTCGCGTGGAACGCGGCGCAGCGCGACGAGAAGCTTCCTCGGCCGCCCGTGCCGGATGCGTTGGGCACGCAACGCAGACCTGTGCCCTGACTGGCGCCATCGCACGCGGCCGTCTAGCATGCGCAGCATGACCATCACCGCTATCGAGGCCATCAACGGCCGCCGTACCATCCGCCAGTTCACTGCTCGTGTGCCGTCCCGCGACGAGGTGGAGACGATCCTCACCGCCGCCGTGCTGGCGCCCAATCATCGGCTCACCCAACCCTGGCGGTTCTTCGTGCTTGGTGCCGAGGCGCGCTACGCGTACGGCATGGCCCTTGGCAACCGCAAGGCGAAGAAAATCGAGGACGTGGCGGCTGCGGAGCGCATGCGGCGCACTGTCGCGGAGGAGCATGCTGCGCTGCCGATGATGATTGCGGTGGGGATGACGGAAGATGCCAACCTCGAGATTCGCGAGGAGGATTACGCGGCGACGATGATGGCGGTGCAGAACCTCTCGCTTGCCGCGGTGAGCCTTGGGTTGGGCACGCACATCAAGACGGGCGCCATCATGCAGGACCCGGCGGCGCGGGCCGCGACCGGGGTGCCCGAGGGCGAGCGGATCGTGGTGGTCCTCAATGTGGGTGAGCCGGCGACGGTGCCACCGGCGAAGGAGCGGAAGAGCGCCGCTTCGTTGACCACCTGGATGCCCTAGCTGGGTTGCGCTCGTCTGGGCGGCGGCGCGAGGGAATGATGACGACGGCTCGTGGGCTGCTGCACATCATGATCGCGTGCTCGCCGCCATACGTTCCGCCGCCGTGCTGGGAATCGACGCCTACGACGTCACCGTCGAGGTGGACGTCGCGCTCGGTCTTCCGCAATGGATCATCGTCGGATTGCCAGCGAGTGCGGTCAAGGAGAGTCGTGAGCGCGTCAGTGCCGCACTGATCAACTCGGGCTTCACCGTACCGCCTCGGCGCATCACGGTAAATCTGGCGCCGGCAGACGTGCGAAAAGAAGGCACCGCGTTCGACTTGCCCGTCGCGCTCGGCGTGCTGGTCGGTACGGGGGTGATCAAGGCGGACGCGGTGCGCCACTGCATCGC
>JACMOE010000794.1 GCA_014378185.1 Gemmatimonadaceae bacterium
CCCGGAGCGGCCGAGTGCTGGGAGCTGGCTGCAAGAAGAGTGAAGGCCCCGACGCGGTTCGAGGCGCTACCCGTTCTTGCGCGGGACGACCGCGATGGTGCAGCGGGCGATGCAGATGAGCCGCCGCGCTTCGTCGCGTATCTCGATGGACCAGACCTGCGACGAGCGGCCCACATGCACCGGCACGGCGGTCGCGGTCACCACCCCTTCCGACAGGGCGCGGAGATGATTGCCGTTGATCTCCTGCCCCACCGCCGTGAAATGCTCGCGGTCGATGCGGCCCGCAGCGCCCAGCGAGGCGGCGGTTTCGGCCAGGGCGATGGAGGCACCGCCATGCAGGATGCCGAAGGGTTGATGCGTTCGCCCGTCAACGGGCATGGTGGCGACGACGCGGTCCTTGCCGAGCTCGACGACCTTGATGCCGAGTGAGTGGTTGAGGCCCGTGCTGGCGACGTCGTGCCACCATGTCGCGTCGCTCACGGCACGACGCGCGGCGGCCGGGTGCGCATGAGGGCCTCGATCTCCGCGATTTCGCGCGGCGCGGTGCTGATGCGCTCCAGGCCATTCGGCGTGATGATGTAGTCGTCCTCGATGCGTACGCCGGTGTTCTCGTACTTCGACACGGCGGGGCGCACCAGAGCGATGAAGGCACGATTGCGAGGGGTATCGGGCAGCGCCTCCAACATCGACGTGCTGACGTAGATGCCCGGCTCGATCGTGAAGGCGTCGCCCTCCTTGAACCGGTGATCGCCGGTGGAGAACTGCGCGGGATCATGGACCGCCAGTCCGAGTCCGTGCGAAATGCCGTGAATCATCCAGAACATGGATTGCCGGCAGGAGCGTGGGTTCTGCACGCAGTCCGTGCGCCACGGCATGTCGAGCTGCGCATCGATGCCTTCAATGAGGCCAAGTCGGGCGAGTCCGCGCGCACGGATATCGATCGACGAGTCCGTCGCCGCCCCAGCGAGCATGCCGGGCTTCGAGTTGCGCTCGGCGGCGAGTTGCGCGTCGAGCACGAGCTGATAGATGTCGCGCTGCGCGGCGGTGTACGTGCCGCTCACCGGGATGCTGCGCGTGATGTCCGCCGCGTATCCCTCGTATTCTGTGGCGGCATCCATCACCACCACGTCACCAGGCTTGACGTCGCCACGATCGCGCATGTAGTGCAGCTGGGTGCCATGGACGCCACCACCCACGATGGAGCCGTAAGAGGGTCGCGCGCCGCCAAGCCGCATGAACGCGTACTCGAGCGCCGCCTGTATCTCGTACTCCTTATTGGGCTCGGCGATTGTCATCGCGGCGCGATGACCCTCGGAACTGATGGCGGCTGCCTTGCGCAGGAGTGCGAGTTCGGCGGGACTCTTTCGCGCGCGCAGTTCATCCACCATGGCGTGCGCGTCGCGCACTGCGAGGCCCGCGTGACGGGCGGCTATCGCGCGCACGAATTGCTGGCCGCGGGTAAGGCTGTCCTTGGACGCGAAATCCGCGTCAGCGTAATCGGACAATGTGTACAGCGCCAGGCCGGTCGACGCCAGGGAGTCCACTACATGGTCGATGGCCGAGAATGCGCGCGCGTTCATGTTCATGCTGCGAACGACCGTGGCGGAATCGGGGCGTCTTCCATAGTAGAAGGCGGAGCGCGGCTCCACCGGCGTGATGAAGACGGTGCTGACAGCGCGACCGCCGCGCGCCACCATGACCAAGGCGGCGTCCGGCTCATCGAAGTTCGTGAGGTAGTGGAACGCCGGTAATTGATAGAACGGGCCGAAATCGGTGACGGGAGTGCGGCCGCCGAAGGCGACGACCACGCCGTCCCTGATCCGCGCGGCGAGCGAATCGCGGCGCGCGACGTACTCGGCGGCCGGGATCTGTGCGCCGAGCAGCGTTGGTATGGCGACGCCAAGACAGGCGATGCGCGTGAGGGTGCTCATGGAAGCGCCCGGGGCGCCAAGGGAGGCTTGATCTCGTATTCCTTCGGCGGCTCGGCACCCATCAGGTTCTTGACGAAGTAGTCCCACCGCCGGCGCATCATGTAGGACGACATGGTGCCATACCCGTGCGCCTGGTTGGGCAGCATGAGCAGGTCGAAGTCCTTGTTCGCCTTGATGAGCGCATCCACCACGAGCGTGGTGTTGTCCGGCGGCACGTTGTCGTCGACGGTGCCGTGGGCGAGCAGCAGCTTGCCCTTCAGGTTCTTCGCGAGCGACTGGTTGGCTCCAGCCGCGTAGTTATCCGTGGCGCCTTGCCGCACGAGCAGGCCCTGGTAGCGCTCACCCCAATCGTCTTCGTACACGCGATTGTCGTGATTGCCGGATTCGGCGATACCCACCTTGAAGAAATCCGGATAGCGAAACATTGCGTCCGCCGCGGCGAATCCGCCGCCGGAGTGACCCCAGATGCCGGCCTTGTCCACGTCGATGAAGCGATATCGCGACGCCAGTTCCTTCATGCCCGCCACCTGGTCTGGCAGCGTGTTGTCGCCCATCCTGGCGAAGTAGGCGCCGTGGAACGACTTGGAGCGCCACGGCGTGCCCATGCCGTCGATCTCCACGACGACGAACCCCAGCTCTGCGAGCGCCTGGTTGTCGCCGCGCGCGGGACTGAAGGTGCGACCCCCGACGCTGCCCGTTTGCGGCCCGGGATAGACGTGATTGATGATCGGATACTTGCCGGACGAGTCGAGCGACGATGGCGTGTACAACAATCCGTAC
>JACMOE010000795.1 GCA_014378185.1 Gemmatimonadaceae bacterium
CATCTCGGTCTTCCTGATCTTCGCCATCCCGAGCGGGATGGTGTGGATGTTCGGCCGGATGATCGGGAACGTGAAGCACGGCTGGGCAATCTGGGCCGCGATGTTCGTGCTGTTTTTCGGCGGCGTGAGCGTTGCCTACTGGGCCGAGGCGCGCGGCAATCCCATTCATGCGGCGCGTGGCGTTGATGTGGTGGCGAGCGCGACGCAGTCCGGTGGCAACATGGAAGGGAAGGAGGTGCGCTTTGGTATCGCCAACTCCGCCCTGTTCGCCACGGTCACGACTGATGCGTCGTGCGGTGCCGTGAATGCGATGCACGACTCCTTCACGCCGCTGGGCGGGCTGGTACCGATCGTCAACATGCAGCTCGGTGAAGTGGTGTTCGGCGGCGTGGGCGCTGGGCTGTACGGCATGCTCGTCATGGTCATCCTCAGCGTGTTCATCGCGGGGCTCATGGTGGGACGCACGCCGGAGTACCTGGGCAAGAAGATTCAGGCGCGCGAGGTCCAGATGGCCATGCTGTTCGCCCTGCTTTCGTCGCTGGTCAACCTCGTGGTGACGGCCGCGTCCGGAGTGCTTCCCGATGGCCTCAAGGGCCTGAACAACGTGGGCCCGCACGGCTTCTCCGAAATCCTGTACGCGTTCAGTTCTGCCTTTGCCAACAACGGCAGCGCCTTCGCGGGCCTCACGGGATCCACCACCTACTACAACTCCATGCTCGGCGTGGCCATGCTGTTCGGCCGCTTTGCGCTGGTCGTGCCCGTTCTGGCGCTCGCGGGGTTCATGGCCGACAAGAAAGTCTCTCCCGAAACGGTGGGCACTTTCCCGGTCACGGGCCCGCTGTTCGTCGTGCTGCTCATCGGGGTCATCCTGATCGTCGGCGCACTCACTTTCTTCCCGGCGCTCGCCCTTGGGCCGATCGTCGAGCACCTGCTGATGGGTGGCGGGAGCGTATACTAAGATGGCTACACAGAAGCGCCCGTTGTTCGATGGCCCGATCGTCCGTCGCGCCGTGAGCGATGCGTTCGTCAAGCTTGCGCCTCGGCACATGGTGAAGAACCCGGTGATGTTCGTGGTTCTCATTGGCAGCGTGCTCACGACGCTCGTGCTGGTGCGCGACCTTGCGGGTGGGCGACCCGACATCGGCTTCACCATTCAGATCGCCCTGTGGCTCTGGTTCACTGTGCTCTTTGCCAATTTCGCGGAGGCGATGGCAGAGGGACGCGGCAAGGCACAGGCGGATACGCTGCGGAAGTCGCGCACCGAGACGACCGCGAAGCGGCTGCTCGCACCCGGCGATCGCACGAAGACCGAGGTGGTGGCTGCACCAGACCTCCGTCGCGGCGACCTCGTGCTCTGCCTACCCGGTGACGTCATTCCGAGCGACGGAGAGGTGGTGGAGGGTGTTGCGTCGGTGGACGAGTCCGCGATCACGGGCGAGTCTGCACCCGTGGTCCGCGAGAGCGGCGGCGACCGGTCTGCCGTGACTGGCGGAACGAAGGTGTTGTCTGATTTTCTCGTGATCAAGATCAGCGCGAATCCGGGCGAAACCTTCCTGGACCGCATGATCGCGCTCGTCGAGGGCGCCTCACGCCAGAAGACCCCGAACGAGATCGCCCTCACGATCCTCTTGTCGGGACTGACGATCATCTTCCTGCTCGCTGTCGTCACGCTCCAGCCGTTCGCCATCTATTCAGGCGCGCCGGTGGCGATCCCCATCCTCATCGCGCTGCTGGTCTGCCTGATACCCACCACCATCGGCGGGCTGTTGTCGGCAATCGGCATTGCCGGCATGGATCGCATGATCCAGCAGAATGTCATTGCAATGAGTGGCCGCGCGGTGGAGGCGGCAGGTGATGTCAACACCCTGCTGCTCGACAAGACGGGCACCATCACGCTTGGAAATCGTCAGGCGTCGGAATTCATTCCGGTGTCCGGAGTGGAGCTCGATGACCTCGCGGACCGGGCACAGCTTTCCTCGCTGCCGGATGAAACGCCCGAGGGCCGCAGCATCGTGGTGCTCGCGAAGGAGAAGTTCGGCCTGCGGAGCCGCGAGGCGGTGGGAATGGATTTCGTGCCGTTCAGTGCGACGACGCGCATGAGTGGCGTGAACGTGCGCGGGACCGAGGTGCGCAAGGGCGCCGCGGACTCCGTTGTGCGCTGGGTGCGCGAGAACGGTGGCACCATCCCCCCCGATCTCGAGAGCGTGGTCAAGCGCGTGGCGAGCGAGGGCGGCACTCCGCTCGTGGTTGCCGAGTCTCGAGGAGGTAACTCGGCACGGGTGCTCGGCGTGATCTACCTGAAGGACATCGTGAAGGGCGGCATGCGCGAGCGGTTCGACCGGTTGCGCGCCATGGGCATTCGCACGGTAATGATCACCGGCGACAATCCACTGACGGCCGCGGCCATTGCGCGTGAGGCAGGCGTCGATGATTTCCTGGCCGAGGCGACGCCGGAGGACAAGATGGCGCTCATCAGGAAGGAGCAGGCCGGCGGCAAGCTCGTCGCGATGACCGGCGACGGTACCAACGATGCGCCGGCATTGGCGCAGGCCGACGTTGGCGTGGCGATGAATACCGGGACGCACGCGGCAAAGGAGGCGGGCAACATGATCGACCTCGACTCGAATCCCACGAAGCTCATCGAAGTGGTGGAGATCGGAAAGCAACTGCTCATGACGCGTGGTTTGTTGACCACCTTTTCCATTGCGAATGACGTCGCCAAGTACTTCGCGATCATCCCCGCGATGTTCGTGGCCACCTATCCCGCCCTTCAGGCGCTCAACGTGATGCGTCTGCATTCCTCACAGTCGGCGATCCTGGCAAGCGTGATCTTCAACGCGCTCATCATCATCGCGCTGATACCATTGGCGCTGCGCGGCGTGAAGTATCGGCCGGCGCCTGCCGCCACGATCCTGCGCCGCAACCTGGTCGTGTATGGTCTTGGCGGGCTGATCGTACCATTCGTCGGCATCAAGCTGATCGACGTGCTGCTCGTGTTCGCCCATCTCGTCTAGGATATCATCCATGCTTCAGAGACAGCTTCGTCCCGCCATCGTGATGACCCTGGTGCTGTGCGTCATCACTGGCTTCATATATCCCGGCATTGTCACGGGCCTGGCACAGACCATCTTTCCGCATCAGGCCGCGGGATCGCTGGTGCAGGTGAACGGCAAGGTGGTGGGCAGCGCCCTCATCGGGCAGCCTTTCACGCAGCCATACTACTTTCATTCGCGTCCCTCGGCCGCGGGGAGCGGGTATGACGCAACGGCGTCGTCTGGAACGAACAAGGGTCCCACGGATCGCAAGCTGGCGGATACACTCATCGCGAGTGCGATAGACAGCGCCGTGAAGACCGACGGTGTCGTGAAGGGAAAGATTCCCGGCGACATGGTCACGTCGTCCGCGTCCGGGCTCGATCCGCATATTTCGCCGGCAAATGCCGCACTTCAGGTGGCGCGCGTAGCCACGGCCCGCGGCGTAACGGCGGCCGTCGTTCAATCGCTTGTTACAGCGCACACCGAAGGCCGACAGTTCGGGTTCTTCGGCGAACCACGCGTGAACGTGCTCCTTCTCAATATCGCGCTCGACAGCGCGCTTGCGCGGTCCAACGCGCCGAAACCCTAGAGGATTGTTCCATGTCCCGCAGCATCACCGCCTTTACTGTCCTGCTCGCGTTGCCGATGATTGTCGCCGCGCAGGGCGCGCCGGTCGCACCAGCCAAGCCGGATACCACAACGAAGGTCACCGTCGGTGGATTCGTCGATGGCTACTATGCGTTCGACTTCAACCGGCCAGCCAACTTCGATCGCGCGTTCACGACCCAGCCGGCACGGCACGATGAGTTCAACATCAACCTCGCGTTCGTCGAGGCAAAGCTTGATGCGCCGCGCATGCGAGGACGGCTCGCGATCCAGATGGGTACCTCGGTTCAGGCGAATTACGCTGGTGAGCCGCGCAACGGCGCCATCAGCGGCTCGGAACTCGCCCGCCTCATACAGGAAGCAGTTGTCGGTACAAAGCTCGCCGACAACCTCTGGATCGACGGCGGCGTCTTTCTCTCCCACCTCGGCATGGAGGGATTCGTCTCGCGCGACAACCCCATGTACACGCGGTCGTTTGTCGCGGACTACTCGCCGTATTACGAAAGCGGCGTAAAGGCCACGTGGCAGGCCACGCCCACGGTGAGTGCGCTCCTGACAGTGGTGAACGGCTGGCAGAACATCTCCGAGACGAACTCCGGCAAGTCCGTGGGAGCGCGGATCGACTATTCGCCCTCCGGCTCCACGACCTTCAGCTACTTCAACTACATCGGTGATGAAGCGCCCGACTCCGCTGCGCACCGTCAGCTCCGCTCCTACAATGGCGTTGGCCTCAAGAGCTCGCTGTCGTCGCAGTGGATCGTGATGGCGGAAGCCGATTACGGCACGCAGGGTCACGCCAGCGGATCCGGCACGTCCACCTGGTACGGCGGGATGTTCACCGGGCGCTTTCAGGCCACGCCCACCACGGCCCTCGTGGGCCGAGTGGAGCGGTTCGCGGATCGCGATCAGGCCGTCCTGGTCACCGGCGTCGCGGATGGGCTGCGCGCCAACGGAGTTTCCTTCGGCGTGGATGTGACGCCGCAGCCGCGCGTGCTGTGGCGCACGGAGCTGCGCGGCTTCCAGGGTGAGAAGGCTGTGTTTCCAAAGCGAGACAGTGGCCCATCGAAGAGCGACGCGTTCGTCGTCACGTCGTTGGGGCTGACGTTCTAGATGACGACCGCCGGCGGCGGGGCTGGTGCTCCTGACTTTCTCGCGCTCGTCAAGCGCCGGGATCGCGGGAAGCTCAAGCTGTACATCGGCTCCGCTGCCGGCGTGGGCAAGACGTACCGCATGATCAACGAAGCGCACGACCTGCGCCGTCGCGATACCGACGTCGTCATCGGCTTCGTGGAAACGCACAAGCGAGTCGACACCGACGCGCAGCTGCGCGACATGGAAGTCATTCCGCGCCAACGCATCGAGTACCGCGGCGTGACGCTCGAGGAGATGGACGTCGATGCCGTCATCGCCCGACACCCGCAGGTAGTGGTGGTGGACGAGCTTGCGCACAGCAACGTGCCGGGCGCGCGACACCGCAAGCGGTGGGAGGACGTGATGCAGCTGCTCGATGAAGGCATCAACGTCATCTCTGCCGTGAACGTCCAGCACGTCGAATCCCTCAACGACGTGGTCGCCTCCATACTTGGCGTCACCGTCCGCGAGACGGTGCCGGACTGGGTGGTGGCGTCGGCCGATCAAGTGGTGAACCTCGATATCTCGTCGGAAGACCTGCGCCAGCGCCTGCGCGAGGGCAAGATCTACACGCCCGACAAGGTCGAAGCAGCGCTCAGGAATTTCTTCACGGACGAGAATCTCACCACCCTCCGTGAGCTCGCGTTGCGCGAGGTGGCGGGCGCGGTCGATCGGTCGCGAGAGGAGATCGTCCGGCGCGAGACAGGCGAGGTGCCCTCCGCAGCGCCGCGTACGGTGGAGCGTGTGCTCGTGGCCATGTCCAGCAATCCGCCGTATACCGCTGCGCTGCTCCGAAAGGCGAGCCGCATCGCCGGCCGTCTCAACTCGGATTGGTACTGCGTATACGTCCAGACGAGCGATGAGCGTGCCGACCGAATTGACAGTACGGTTCAGCGCACCCTCGTGGAGAACATCCAGCTCGCGCAGACCATGGGCGCCGAGGTGGTGAAGCTGGAAGGCGAGGACGTGGCGGTGGCGCTGTGCCGGTTCGCGGTGAAGAAGGGTGTGACGCTGCTGATCGTTGGGCAGAGCAAGCGCTCACGCCTCCATCACCTGCGGAAGGGCTCCGTGGTGGAGCGACTGGTGAACAACGATGAGGGGCTGGATGTGCTCGTGGTGTCGTTCGATCCCGCGACGCCGGCTGGAGAGCGGTCGTGAAGATCAGCCATCGGTTGTATCTCACCATCCTGCCGGCCGGCCTTGCTGTGCTGCTCCTTGCGGGACTCGTCTATTGGGGGCAGTACGCGCGCACTGCGCCTGAATTTGTCCTCGTGCTTGGTGGCATTGCCGTGGCAGTCTCCCTTGGCATGACCTGGTCCAACGCGCGCTATGTCGCACGGCGCCTCGAGCGGCTCGCTGGCGGCTCGGTACAGGCTGTTGGCCCCTCGGACGAGATAGACGAGATCGAGCGCGTCGTGGACCGCCTGTCGAGCGCCGTCGAGTTGGCGGAGGGAAAGAGCGCTGACCGGGAGAAGCATTTCGAGCAACGTGCCCGTGATTACGCGCGGCTCCTCGCGTCCATCGCGGACGCATCCGCCAAGCGATTGGAGGATGTGCGCCTGCCGCTGCACATCCTGCTCGAAAACCACTTCGGCGACCTGAACGAGAATCAGGAAGAGATGCTCGGTGCCGCTCGCACCGCTGCCGAGGCGGTGGACGCCGACATGCTGAGCTTGCGAGAGATTGCCGCACTCGATCTTGGCGAGCGCTCCTTGCGGGACGATCGCATGAAGCCGTCGGAGATGATAGATGCCGTGAGGCCGCTCCTGTTGGCGGCGGCCAGCAGCGCTGGAGTGGCGCTGGAGTTCGACGTCACGCCCCTGCTTCCGGCCATCACGGGAGATCGTGCGCTCCTTCAGGATGCACTCGTGACCGTGCTGCGCGAGTCGGTCCTGAGTGCCAGGCTCGATGCGCGCCTGCGCCTGGGCGTCGACAGGGAAGGGTCGCTCATTTCCTTCCTCCTCAGTGGCGGTGGTGTTCCGGTGATCACCGTGCGTCTGGCCGCAGCCGTTCGTGTTGTGCAGGCCCATGCAGGATCCGTTATACGAAGTGCGGAGGATCTCCGCATCCAGCTTCCAGCCACAGGTGGCCGTTGATGTCCATTCACACAAGTGCGACACGTTCAGCACGCAGCGCTCGTGTCACCATCGTCACGCTCTGCGTGCTACCCATCCTGCTCGCATGCTCGGGCGACGGGAGGCACCAGCGCGCTGCCATCGATTCCTCTCATGCGGGGCTGCTGACTGGCACCTGGGACATCACGCTGCAGCTGGAGCGGCCGATGTCACTTCGCACCACAGCGGCGGAATTACCGCATCATGTCACGGGGAGCGTCGCGCTTCTGGAGGATCGGCAGGCCGAACGCTCCTTCGCGGCAATGAAGGATCCCACGCACATCGGCGTGTATGATATCGCGCTGGATTCGCTGGAGCTGCCCCCGTGGGATGCCGGCGTCGTGCCCGGCCTGGCGGCTCGTGTCGTGCCGGGCGAGTCTGGGAGGGACTCCATCTATATCGTGGTGAACCCCGAGACGCCCGGTCACATGCTGCGATTGTCGGGCGTGCTCGCCGCCGACGGTGCGAAGGGGGTCTGGGTGGCCGAATCGCCGCTGGGCGGTGGAGGCACCTTCACGTTGCGACATCATAAGGTGGAGTGACGGGCTCGCATTCCATTGTCTTGTCGCGGTTCGCGTCGCTGATTATCTAGTCAGTCCATCCCAGCCGCGGAGTGCCCATTTGAACTGGCTCGTTGCCGCCGCCGTCGTTCTGAGCGCAGCGAAGGACCCACGCGTCACGGTTGGTGCGACAGACTCCGTCCGCACTCCCCTCCCGCGCCCCGATGTCGTCCACGGGTTGTATGTGAACCGCTGGGCAATGCTGACGCCCAGGATCTGGCACCTCGTGCACCTCGCGAGGACGACCGAAGTGAACGCGCTCGTGATCGACGTGAAGGACGATCGGGGCCTCGTACTCTATCGGTCCAGCGTGCCTCTGGCGCACCAGATCGGCGCAGACAACTCCAGCCCCGTGCCCGCATTGCGCCTGCGTGCCGTGCTCGACACCATGCGTGCGAACGGCGTGCATGCCATCGCACGCATCGTCGTGGTCAAGGATCCGTTGCTCGCGCGCGCTCGTCCCGCATGGTCGGTAAAGGCGCGCGGCAGCAGCAAGCCGCTGCTCGACGGCAAGGGTGCGCCGTGGCTGGATGCCCATCAACGTGAAGTATGGAAGTATGCCGCTGACCTCGCGGAGGAAGCTGTGGCGCTCGGCTTCAGCGAGGTGCAGTTCGACTACGTCCGCTTTCCCGATGAGCCGCTGCTACAGCGGGAAGCCGCCTATGCGCAGGCGCAGGGGCGCTCGCGCTCACAGGTGATCCGGGAGCAACTCAGCTACCTGAGGACGCGCACGGATTCGATTGCCGTGCCGATGGCCATCGACGTGTTCGGATCGACGACGTCGGTGACGACGGACATGGGCATCGGCCAGAAATGGGAAATGTTCGCTGACAAGGCCGACGTCGTGATGCCGATGGTGTATCCATCGCACTATCCGCGCGGGACGTATGGTATCCCGATGCCCAATGCCGCGCCCTATGCCGTGATTGACCGGGCGCTCAAGTACGGCATTGCGCGCAACGCGAAGATCGAGGGCGCAGCGAAGATCGTTCCGTGGTACCAGGACTTCACGCTCGGCAAGCCGACGTACGGCGTGGAGCAGGTACGCGAGCAGATCCGCGCCGGCCACGACAACGGCCTCGAGAGCTGGGTGCTGTGGAACGCATCGAGCCGGTATACCGAGGCGGCGCTGAGCACGCGCAAGTAAGGCAGGCATACGGGGAAAGGGACTCGATCGTCGCAGTGACTATGCGACTGCATCCGACAGATCACTGGCGCGCAAGACACTACGCAGCACTCGTTACGCGCGACCCTGGGAATGGCTAATGGATCTGAATACCTGCCATGAGCGGGGTGAACCAATACGTGTTTTCTCCGGTGGACCAGCGGACATAGCGACCGAGTCCCATCACGGCGACATGAGGGAGGACGCGGAGGCTGATTTCTCCTTCCACGTACGGGCGGACGCCGGCGCCACCGGCCGAACCGCCATACTGCCCAATCCCAGCCGCCGCGCCGACTACGAGAGGTCCGACGAGCCTCTGCCGGACACCAAGCGCCACGCTTCCGCCATGGCCAGCATGAAAACGCTGGTAGCAGCCTCCGACCGGCGTGACGGCACAGCTCAAATTGTCGGCAAAGCTCCCATCAGTGACGTAATCCAATTTTACATAGGCCGCGCGTGGGCCCGTGCCTGCAATGCGGTAGCTGAGCCCAACGCGCACCAGCCCCCCGTAATCGTCGAAGAACAACGTGTTTCCTGCGCGCGCCGTATGTCGCCCTTCACCAGCTGTCAGCTCACCGGTCCACTGTGGGAGCGATTGTGCCGACGCTGCACGAGCGAGCACGAAAACCGCGACTGCCAGACTTGTACCGAGTCTCATTTACAGTGTGCTGCGGTGTGATCTAACGCCAACCGCTTCAGCGAGCCGCTGGAAGCCTTCGCGTCAGCGGTTTCAGTAGAATGCTGGCGCAGGGAGTGTCCAAAGACTGCTCGACACCTTCAGCGCACGATCGGCATCACGCCACGACGAACGCTGCCGGAAGTCAATTATTCCCGGTAAGCAACGCTCGGAGCGCCCATTGGGAGCCGTTCATAATGTCGTC
>JACMOE010000796.1 GCA_014378185.1 Gemmatimonadaceae bacterium
GGCCGTGACCAACTGGCCGTCGCCGAGCACCGTCTCGCGATCCGTCCGACCGATGGGCAGGACGAAGAAGTCCGCCGCTGGCACCGTGCGCGCTCCACCGGCGCTGGTGATTTCGATGTCGGCGTCGAGCGCGACGAGCGCGACAGCCGGGTCGGAAGGATGCACCATCCAGCACGGACCTCCCTCGAGGATCGCGAGATGCGCGTTGTCGCCGTCATGCGCCGGGCAGGCGGACCCGCCGTTTTTCAGGCAGGGCACGTTGCGCCGGTAGTATGAGCACTGCGGACGTTGCGCCAGGCTGCCACCGATGGTGGATGTTGCGCGCAGGCTGTCCGTGCCCCAATCCGCGCACGCCCGGGCAAGCAGCGGAAAGTCGCGGTGAATGACCGAGTTGCCGCCGATGTCCGCGACGGCGCATGCGGCCCCGATGCGCAGCGCGTCATTCTCACCCGGAGAAATGCCCTGCAGTTCGGGAAGGGATCGCACGTCCACGATACCCGCGGGATGTGCGAGGCCCTGCTCGATGGTTGCCAGGAGGTCTGTACCGCCCCCCATCGGCACCCAGCCCGGGAGGCGCAGGCGCTCGAGGGCGGCCGCGAGCGACGTTTCGCGTTGGATATCGAGGGGCGACACAATCACTCACCGAGGCACGTAGGGTGGACGACGGGATGTTAGCTGATCGAGCACAGGCTTGCCACTCACGCTGTGTCCGACCCGTTGCCGCGCCGGTCTTCTTCCTGGGGTTCCTGTGCAATTCTCCGTCATCTCGCTCAATGTGCTCTACGCCGTGATCGGCGTCGTGCTGATGTACGTGGCCTATCGCGCCTTCGACAAGCTCACGCCCGAAGTGGACTTTCCTGCGGAGCTGCAGAAGGGCAACGTCGCCGTCGCGATCTTCGTCGCGTCCATCTTCCTCTCCATTGCCCTGATCATCGGCAAGGCGCTGGGCTGATGCGCGCCGGACCACGCATCGCGCTCGTGCTCGGGTCGGCCGTGGCCTGCGGGCTCGTGCCCTGCGCCGCATCCGGACAGGAGACGACGTCGAAGCTGTCGCGGGCGAAGCACTCACTGGAGCGTGCGGCAACGGAGCGCCAGACCAGGCACGCCACGGAGCGGTTCGACCCCATCTTCAGGAAGTACACCAAGCGCTATTTCGGCGTGGGCACGGACTGGCGCTGGTTCAAGGCGCAGGGCATGGCGGAGAGCGACCTCACGCCCGGCGCGCGCAGCCGCGTGGGCGCGCGGGGCATCATGCAGCTCATGCCGTCCACGTATGGGCTGATCCGCACCGCGCTGCCCAGCTTCGGCGCCATCGACAACCCGGAGTGGAACATTGCCGCTGGCATCCTGCACGACCGCGACCTGTGGACGCTCTGGAAGCCGGACGTGGACGAGCCCGAGCGCTGGCACTTTGTCTTCGCTGGCTACAACGCGGGCGAGGGCACCATCATGCGCGCCCGCAAAGCAGCATTTGCCGCCAAGCTGGACAACCGCACCTGGCCCAGTATCGAGCGCGTGGCACCAAAGGTTGAACGATGGCGGTATGCGGAAACCCTGGACTACGTGCGCAGGATCCGCGCGAACAAGGACGCATTATCGCCCGCGGCCGGCAGGTGAGGCCAGCCGACATCGGTCAATAGTGAGCGGCGCCGGTAGTGCCCGCGGCGTGGAAGCGCACGTCGGTTGGGTCCTTGTAGGTGGTCTTGTGCACGTACCAGGCGCCGCCGGCAGACGCGATGGCGAGAAAGACGACGAAGAGGGCAACACCCCAGCCTTCCTGCTTGAAGGGGACGTGCTGGCCGGTGTGTGAGCTCGTGGGTTCCTGCATCGCTGTCTCCGTTTCGGGTCTCGACTGGAGGGGAAAGCTAGCCCGGACGCTACGACAGCAACAGCCGCTGCGGTTCGGTTTCTGCACCACAGTCATTGGCCTGTTTCCCTGGAGGATGTGTGGCAAACACCGCGGATATTCCCTGCCGAGCGCTCGGGCGCACCGGCGAAGCCGTTTCGGCGCTCGGCATGGGCGGCTACCATCTGGGCCAGATAGGCTCCGAGCGCGAGGCGATCTCGCTCGTGCATGGTGCCATCGACGCCGGCATCACGTTCATGGACAACGCCTGGGAGTACCACGACGGCGTCAGTGAACGCCGGATGGGCAAGGCGCTCGCGAAGGGTTGGCGCGATCGGGTCTTCCTGATGAGCAAGGTCTGCACGCACGGACGAGACGCACGGACCGCGATGCGCCAGCTCGAGGAATCGCTCCGGCGCCTGAAGACGGATCATCTCGACCTGTGGCAGGTGCATGAAGTGGCGTACGCCGGGGATCCGGATCGGCATTTCATGAAGGGTGGCGTGATCGAGGCGCTGGACCGCGCCAAGGCGAAGGGGCTGGTGCGTTTCGTCGGCTTCACCGGGCACAAGGATCCGGCACTGCACCTGGAGATGCTTTCGCGCGGCTATCCCTTCGACACGTGCCAGCTGCCGCTCAACTGTTTCGACGCCACGTTCCGCAGCTTCGAGCAGCAAGTGCTTCCCGAGCTGGCGCGCCAGGGTATTGCGGCGATCGGGATGAAGAGCCTGGGCGGGGAAGGGGTGGCGGTGACGCAGCGGGTGGTGACTGCGAAGGAGGCGCTTCGCTATGCGATGAGCCTTCCAGTGGCCGTCACCGTCACCGGCATCGATTCGCAAAAGGTGCTGCGGCAGAACGTGGCCGTGGCCCGGGGTTTCACGCCGATGTCCAGGGCGGACATGCAACGCACGCGGAATCGGTTCGCGGGCGTGGCGGTGGACGGCCGGTTCGAGCTGTACAAGACGACGTCCAAGCACGAGGGGAACGTGGGTCGCAAGCAGCATGGCTTTCCGCTCCAGGCGGAGATGGCTGGCTGACTTCCTGCGTGATTGGCCACGGCCACTTACCCAGGACGCTCGCATGAAGGCCATCCGAATTCACGAGACTGGCGGACCGGAAGTGATGCGGTTCGAGACCGTTGACGACCCGATGCCAGGTGCGGGCGACGTGCTGGTGCGCATGGAGTCCATTGGCGTCAACTTCATCGAGATGTACGTCCGGAAGGGCCTGTACGAGAGCCCCTTGCCGTTCACGCCCGGCACGGAAGGCGCGGGCACGGTGGTGGCTGTCGGCGAGGCCGTGAGTGACGTTGCCGTGGGCGATCGTGTGGCGTCCCAGAGCTTTCGCGGCTCCTACGCCGAGCTCGCGCTCGCGTCAGCGGACAAGGTCGTGCGCGTCCCGGAGGGCGTGGACACAGGGCTGGCCGGCGGCATCATGCTCCAGGGCATGACGGCCCACTATCTCGCCACGTCCGTATTTCCGCTGAAGGCCGGTGACCGCTGTCTCGTACACGCAGCGGCGGGTGGCGTGGGACTGCTGCTCTGCCAGATGGCACGCCAGGTTGGTGCGCACGTCATTGGCACCGTGTCCACGGACAGGAAGGCTGCACTGGCGCGCGACGCCGGTGCCACCGA
>JACMOE010000797.1 GCA_014378185.1 Gemmatimonadaceae bacterium
ACGTCGCGCGTACCTGCGCCGCCAGGGGGGAACGGGCGCAAAGCAGCGCGGCCGCAACAAGCAGGAGACGAGGGCGCACGAGAGTGGTGTGAGAGGGTGGTCCGGCCGTTTTACGCAGGTCAGTCCTGCCGTGCATTCCAATACCCGGCATCACGGATCAGGACATCGAGCTCCAGCGAGCCGTCCTCATCCAGATAGTCGGCAATGTGAATCGTGGTGGTCTCGATCTGGTTGCCGTTCGCGTCCACCAGATCAAGGGCAAGCTTCTCGCGCGCCGCATGATAGCGCGCGAGCGTGAAATCGTCCCGCGGCTCACCGCCGCGCGTCGGCACTGCCTGGGTGAAGAGCCGGAACACCGGCTGCACCAGCTCGTAGCCAAGGCCCGGGCGGAACGCACCCCACGCGCGACCCAGTGATTCGTCCGCCGATTCAAGATCGGAATGGCCGACAATCACGCCATGCATCTTCACCGTGTGCCGCATGCTATGCCCCCTCGCTCCCGCCCGAAACGCGACGCATCATCACACGGTCGGCCTGCCGGTCGCGCCCGAGGTCAAAGGTGGTGGAGCCCACATCCTCGAATGCCCACCGACGATAGAATGCGATCGCGCGAGGGTTGCGCTCCCAGACGCCCAGCCACACCGCGCGCCGTCCTCGTGCCGCCGCCTCGTCCAGGCACCGGCGCATCAACGTGGCACCCACCCCCGCCCCGATCATGCGCGTGGCGGCATACAACCGCGCAATCTCGACGGCGTTCGCCTCTCCCACACTCGCCGGTGCAGGACCTTCGCGAAGCATGGCATACCCAGCCACCTCACCCGACACCTCCGCGAGATACACGGTCACGCGGGGATCGCCCAGTTCAGCAGCCTGGATGTCCGCGCCGAACGCGGATGACATGTACGCAACCATGTTCTCCGGCGTGTTGTCCGGACCGAAGGTGTCGCGAAAGGTCGTGGCGGCGAGCGAGGCCAGCAACGCGGCATCGGTCGGCGTTGCCTGGCGCGTCGTCACCGGAAGTGTGGCGGACGGCGTCATGACGCGAATCTACGCAGGGCATCAGCGCCGCGCGAGCGTCCGGAGACCGAGTGCGCCATTGATCCAGCGCACCAGGGGAACGAGTCGCGCAAAATCTCGTGCGAGCACATCGGGAAGCCGAGCGCTCAACAGGTCGCGTGAGACGAGTTCACGCCCGAGTGTGTACGACTGGTGGCGCAGCAGCGTGGCCGCCGGATGCGACTCCGCGTAGCCGCGCGGCATGCGCGTCAGCATGTGCTCCTCCGCCAGTCCGCCGAAGCGGCGGCGCGCACCTGCCAGGATCACCTCGAGGGCACGCGCGTCGTCGTCGATCGCCTGCCGGATCCTCTGCAGCGTTGGCCGAGGCGGCATCCAGATCCCGCCGCCGAGCGACGCACGATCCGCCTCCATGTGAAAGTAGAATCCCGCGCCCCCGTGCGGCGTCTGGGTACCGACGCCGCGGCCGGCGTCCACGTGGTGGAACCAGCACGCGACGTGCGTCTTGTACGGCGACTTGTCGGCCGAGAAGCGGACGTCGCGGTGAATGCGGAACAGCGACCGCTTCGGGTCGCCAACGATCTCGGGCGCGAGGCCGGCCAGCCGCACATCGATCTCCTCCGCCAGCACGGAGAGTGGGCGACGCAGCTCGGTCTCGTATGTGTCGCGGTTGCGTTCGAACCACTCGCGATCGTTGTGGCGGCGGAGCGACCGCAGGAAGACGAAGGCGGCGGGGCGAAAGCCGGTGAATTCCGTCGCCGTCACGGCACCGGCTGCGTCCGCGTGTGCTCCGTGGGCGCGGGACGCGTGATGCGAAATTCGAAGTTCTGTTCCACCAACTGCCGG
>JACMOE010000798.1 GCA_014378185.1 Gemmatimonadaceae bacterium
ATCCGACGCGCTGCACCTCGTGCAATTCACTTGACGCGACCCCGTAACTCCTGTCATATTTACGGTTTACCCCACGCGTCGCACCTCCTACTCGGCTGCCGGAATGTTCACGTTTCTTCTCGTCTTGCTCGTCATCGACAGCATCGTGCTGATCGCCGCCATCCTTCTCCAGAGTGGAAAGGGCAATGGGCTCGCGGCCAGCTTCGGCGGCGTCAGCAGCTCAGCCGACTCGCTGCTCGGCACACGGCAGGCCGGCAACCTGCTCACCAAGGCGAGCTGGTGGGGCGGCGGGATTTTCCTGTTCCTGAGCTTTGTGCTGTCGCTCGCGTCCACGCGCCAGCGCACGCCGAAGTCCGTGCTCGACGACGCCTTCACCCAGCAGCCCGCGCCAGTGACCGCGCCGGCAACCAAGCCGGGCACCGCACCGGCAAGCGCTGGCGGCGTGAACCTCACGCCGGTCGCACCCGCGACCGCGCCCGCAGGCAGCGCTCCGGCGAAGCCGGCGCCCGCAAAGCCATAACGCAGTGATTGCGCGCGCCTCTGCGCCGGGCTTCCTCCTCCTCGAGGACGGAGCCCTGTTTCGTGGTGTGCTCCATGGAGAGCTCGCCACGACCGTAGCCGAAGTGGTGTTCACCACCAACATGAGCGGGTACCAGGAGGTCTTCACGGACCCCTCGTACCGCGACCAGATCGTGGTGATGACCTCGCCCATGATAGGGAACTACGGCGTGAATCCGGCCGATCCGGAATCCGGGGGGGCCCAGGTGGCCGGTGTCGTGTGTCGAGAGCTGGCGCGACGCCATTCCAACTGGCGCGCCGACGGCGATCTCGGGAGTTATCTTCTTGCCGCGCAAATTCCTGTGCTGGAAGGTGTTGACACGCGTCGCCTCACGCGTCACCTGAGGACGGCCGGCGTCATGCGAGGCGCCATCGCCTCTGGCGTAGAGCCCACGGCAGAGGTACTCGCCGCCCTGGAAGCATGTCCGTCGATGGAAGGCCTCGATCTGGCGTCGCGCGTGACCACCACCGAGCAGTATGCGTGGGGGAACCCTCAGGCGCCGCATCACATCGTGGCGTACGACTTCGGGATCAAGCGCAACATCCTTCGGCTGTTCGACGATGCGGGCTGCCGCGTGACCGTTGTGCCCGCGCAAACGCCCGCAGAAGTGGTGCTCGACATGGCGCCGGACGGCGTTTTCCTCTCCAATGGGCCCGGCGACCCGGACGCCATTGCCTACGCACCCGACACGGTGCGCACGCTGGCGGGCAAGGCCATGCCGATCTTCGGGATTTGCCTGGGACACCAGCTGGTGGGGCTCACCTACGGTGCAACGACAGCGAAGATGCCGTACGGCCACCGGGGAGGAAATCACCCGGTCCGCGAGATCGACACAGGACGCATCCTGATCACGTCGCAGAACCACGGCTTTGCGGTGCAGGGCACGGAACAATCGATCCCCGGCGCGCCCGCGCTGGAGGTCACGCACGTGAATCTCAATGACGGCACCGTGGAAGGGCTACGGCATCGCGAGCTGCCCATCTTTGCGGTGCAATACCACCCTGAGGCGGCGCCGGGCCCGCACGATGCCCGTCCACTGTTTGGCCAGTTCATGGAAACGGTTCGCAAGTCGCGTGGCTGAAATGCTTTAAGCTCTTGACACACAAGAGTTAACGCGCATAAGTTCGATCAGCTTGTACCCCCTCCGCTGCCCCGCTCAGAGGCACTGCTCATGACGAAAGCCGATCTGGTCGAGCGTGTAACCGCCCAGATTTCCCGCACCGCTGGTCCGATGATCTCCAAGAAGGACTGCGCGCGTGTGGTTGATTCGTTCCTCGACGCCATCAAGGAGGCGCTCCAGGAGCAGAAGAACATCGAGGTCCGTGGATTCGGCACCTTCAAGATCCGCCACCGGAAGACGCGCATGGCGCGCAATCCGCGGACGGGGTCGCCGGTGGAGGTGTCCGCACGTCCCGTTCCCGTCTTCAAGCCCAGCAAGGAATTGCGAGCGATGGTCGCGAACATTTCCATCGAGGAGCTCGAGCACGAGAGCGAGTACGAAGAGACGGACGTCTGACCGCCTGCGCCACCCGTGCTCGAGCCCCGGTTCCTCATCGGCCGGGGCTTTCACGTTACTGTGGAACTTTCGCCCGCCCGCGAGAGTCTGTATCGTGAACGCATGAGCATCACCGTACTGCTGTTTGCCTCCTATGCCGACGCCCTTGGCGTCCCGAGCGTATCGCTCGAGTTGGCCGCGGGCGCGACCGTCAGTGATGTGCTCGCCCAGATTGCCGCGCGCCCTGGCGGCAGCGTGCTCCCCGCCCGCCCGTTGGTCGCCGTCAATCAGCGGTACGCCGCGCCATCCACCCCGGTCAGCTCCGGGGACGAGGTCGCGCTCATTCCGCCCGTGGCGGGCGGGTGAACGCCACCGGCCGACTGACCCGCGCGCCCATCGACTCGGCCGCGCTTCTGGGCGAGATCGGGGATCCCGGCCACGGCGCAGTCGTGCTCTTCCTCGGCGTCGTGCGCGACCTCAATGACGGACGGGCTGTCTCCGGCATCGAGTACTCAGCCTACGAGGCAATGGCCGCGTCCGAGCTCCAGACCATCGCGGACGAAGCCGCCGAGCGGTGTCCCACTGCGAGTGTGCTGATCGTGCATCGGCTGGGAGCGCTGACACTTCAGGAGGCGAGTGTGGCGATCGTCGTGGCGCACGCGCATCGCGACGAGGCGTATCAGCTGTCTCGCTGGACCATCGAGGAGCTCAAGCGGCGAGTGCCGATCTGGAAGCGAGAGCACTACGCTGACGGCACGAGGGAATGGGTGGATCCGTCGGGCCGTGCACGCGAAGCGGTGACCTCGTGAGCAACCTGATCGACCAGTTCGGCCGGACGATCGAGTACCTCCGCATCTCGGTGACGGACCGATGCAATTTTCGCTGTCGCTACTGCATGCCGTTGGAAGGGCTGCCGTGGTTGCCCAAGTCCGACATCCTCAGCTACGAGGAAATCCGCGAAGTCGTCGCGCAGTTGGCGCCCTTGGGGTTGCGGCGAATTCGGCTCACCGGCGGCGAACCGACCATTCGGCCACAGCTCGACACGCTGGTGCGCTTCATTCGCGACATACCGGGCGTGGACGACATCGCACTCTCGACCAATGGGGTCAAGCTGCCCGAGATGGCCGGTCGCCTCGCCGCGGCCGGCCTGGATCGCGTGAACATCTCGGCGGACAGCCTGCGGGCGGATCGCATCGTGGCCATCGCACGGCGTGACCTGGGCTTCGATCCGGTCGCGGCAGCGCAGGCAGCCGAGGATGCGGGGCTCGCGCCCATCAAGCTCAACGTTGTGGTGATGCGCGGCGTGAACGATGACGAAGTGGTGGATTTCGCGCGGCTCACACTCGATCATCCATGGCACGTTCGCTTCATCGAGCTCATGCCCGTGGGGGCGCTCGAGCCGATGACCGAGGAAATGGTGGTGCCGAGCGACGAGTTGTTGTCGCGCATCTCGGATGCGCTGGGGCCTCTCTCACCCGGCGGCGGGCCGGCGCGTGGGAACGGGCCAGCCGCGTATTACTCCCTTGCCGATTCGGCGGGGAGCGTCGGCGTGATCACGCCGATGACGCACACCTACTGCGGCAGCTGCAATCGTGTGCGCCTCACGGCCGATGGTCGGCTGCGGACATGCCTGTTCGGCGACCACGAGGTGGACCTGCGCGCGCCACTGCGCGCTGGTGAGCCACTCGCGCCGTTCGTCCATCGCGCGCTCGCGGAGAAACCCGAGGCGCACGCGCTGTTGACGCATCGTGTCGGCGGGCTGCGCGCACTGTCGCAGGTGGGTGGGTAGCGATAGTTTTCACTCTGTCATCCCGAGCGAAGCGCCCGCCCTCGAGCAACGCGAAGGGACAGAGCTGCTTTCACGGATGAAGAAGCGGTCTTCACTGCGTGCAGGACGACACTTCACCTTCAGATATTCGCACTCATGGTCAATAAAATCACGGTGGTCGGAGCCGGCAACGTCGGCGCCACGACCGCGCAGCGTGTGGCGGAAAAGGAACTGGCGCGCACCGTCGTCATGGTGGACGTGGCCGAGGGCATTCCGCAGGGCAAGGGGCTCGATCAATGGCAGAGCGCGCCCATCGAGGGCTTCGACTCCCGCCTGATCGGCACCAACGGGTACGATGAGACGAAGGACTCCGACATCGTCATCATCACGGCGGGCATCGCGCGCAAGCCGGGCATGTCGCGCGACGACCTGCTCAACACGAATGCGGGCATCGTGAAGTCGGTGTCGGAGCAGATTGCGAAGTCGTCGCCGAAGGCCATCCTCATCATCGTGAGCAACCCGCTCGACGTGATGTGCTACGTCGCGAAGCAGGCCTCGGGCTTTCCGCGCGAGCGCGTCATCGGCATGGCGGGCGTGCTGGACACCGGCCGCTACCGTGCATTTCTGGCCGAGGCGCTCGATGTGTCCGTGCGTGATATCCAGGCCATGGTGCTCGGCGGCCATGGTGATACCATGGTGCCGCTTATTTCCTACACCAGCGTGAGCGGCATTCCCATTGCACAGCTGATGGATCAGGCAACGCTCGATGCCATCGTCACGCGTACACGCAATGGTGGCGCGGAAATCGTGAAGCACCTCAAGACGGGCTCGGCGTACTATGCGCCGTCGTCGGGCGCGGTGCAGATGGCGGAGGCGATCGTCAAGGACCAGCGCCGCATTCTGCCGTGCTCGGCGTGGCTCGAGGGGGAATACGGCATGACCGGACTCTTCCTTGGCGTGCCCTGCAAGCTGGGTCGGAATGGCCTCGAGAAGATCATCGAGGTAGAGCTCACCGCCGCTGAGCGGGCAGCGCTCGAGAAGAGTGCCGAGGCCGTTCGGGAACCCATGGCCGCAATAAAGTTTTAATACATCAAAGGTTCGCGTGGTCGTATCCGACTGATTGACTCCTTTTCGATAATTCGTACGCGAAGGTCCTAGATGTGGTTGTTGACGCTCTACCGCTCGACCATCGGCAAGAAGGTCATCATGGCGGTGACCGGCCTGATGCTGGTGGCGTTCGTGATCGGTCACATGGTGGGCAACCTGCAGGTGTTCATCGGGCCGGCCAAGATGAACGGGTACGCCGCCTTCCTGAAGGGCACGGGTGAGCTGCTCTGGCTCGTGCGCATCGGACTGCTGGTCGCGGTCCTGCTGCACGTCCTGATGGCGTGGCAACTGACGCGCATCAAGGCCAGCGCCCGCTCCGTTGACTACACGATGCGGAAGCCGCAGGCGAGCACGGTGGCATCCCGCACCATGCGCTGGGGCGGGGTGCTGCTGCTCGCATTCATCGTGTTCCACATCCTGCATTTCACTACGGGGACGCTGTTTCCGTATGCCAGCCGGCCCGATGCGCAGTACGTCGGATACAGCGCCTCCGACGTGTACGGCAACGTGATCAGCGGCTTTCGAGTGCCGTGGGTGGTTGCGTTCTACGTGGTGGCGATGCTGTTCCTCATGCTGCACCTGTTTCACGGCGCGTGGAGTTCGGTGCGCACCCTCGGGCTCACCAAGGCGTCGCAGCATCCGCTGCATCGCCGCGTGGCCACCGTCATCGCGCTGGCGGTCTGGCTTGGCTTCAGCGCCATCCCGGTGGCCGTGTTTCTCGGAGTGATTCGATAATGGCGCTCGACCTGAACGCGCGCATGCCCGGCGGCCCGCTGGCCGACAAGTGGGACAAGCACAAGTTCGACATGAAGCTGGTGAGTCCGGCAAACAAGCGGAAATACTCGGTCATCGTCGTGGGATCCGGACTCGCCGGGGCCTCCGCGGCCGCCACGTTCAGCGAGCTGGGATACAACGTCCGCTGCTACTGCTACCAGGATTCGCCGCGACGTGCGCACTCGATTGCCGCGCAGGGCGGCATCAACGCGGCCAAGAATTACCAGAACGACGGCGACAGCCTCCAGCGCCTGTTCTACGACACCATCAAGGGTGGCGACTTCCGCTCGCGCGAGGGCAACGTGTTCCGGCTGGCGCAGATCAGCGCGGACATCATCGATCAGTGCGTGGCGCAGGGCGTGCCGTTCGCGCGGGAGTACGGCGGCCTGCTGGCCAATCGTTCGTTCGGTGGGGCGCAGGTATCGCGCACGTTCTACGCGCGGGGCCAGACGGGCCAGCAGCTATTGCTGGGCGCCTACCAAGCGCTGGAAAAGGAGATCGCCAAGGGTGGCGTCACGATGTATCCACGCGCCGAGATGCTCGACCTGATCGTGGTGAACGGGAAGGCGCGCGGCATCGTGGTGCGCGATGAAATAACCGGGACGGTGGAGCCGCACCTGGCGGACGCGGTGGTGCTGGCCACGGGTGGCTACAGCAACGTGTTCTACCTCTCCACCAACGCCAAGGGCTGCAACACCACGGCCATCTGGCGCTCGCACAAGCGTGGCGCGGCGTTCGCCAACCCGTGCTACACGCAGATCCATCCCACCTGCATTCCCGTGCACGGCGAGTACCAGTCGAAGCTCACGCTGATGTCGGAATCGCTGCGGAACGACGGCCGCGTGTGGGTGCCGAAGCGCCGTGAAGACGTGGACAAGCGGCCCGGTGACGTTGCGGAAGCGGACCGCGATTACTACCTCGAACGGAAGGACCCGAGCTTCGGCAACCTGTCGCCCCGCGACATCGCGTCGCGCGCGTCCAAGGAGGCCTGCGCCGACGGGCGTGGCGTGGGACCCGGCGGCCGCGGCGTGTACCTCGACTTCGCCGACGCCATCCAGCGCCTGGGCGAAGACAAGATTCGC
>JACMOE010000799.1 GCA_014378185.1 Gemmatimonadaceae bacterium
GCGTGGATGGCCTCAGGGGTGACGCCGCGCCGGCGCAAACCCGCAAGCGCCGGCATCCTCGGATCGTCCCACCCGCGTACGAGCTTCTCGTTCACTAGCCGCAGGAGCTTGCGCTTGCTCACCACCGTGTTCTCGATCTCGCCACGCGCAAACTCCACCTGCGTGGGCGGATGCTCGTACCCGGCCTCGCGCACGAGCCAGTCGTAGATGTCGCGACTGTCCTTGAACTCCAGCGTGCACAGCGACCGCGTGATGCCCTCGATGGCGTCTGACAACCCATGCGCGAAGTCATACAGCGGATAGATGCACCACGCGTCGCCGCGCCGGTAATGATGGGCATGACGAATGCGCAGCAGCAGGGGATCGCGCATGATCATGTTCGGGTGCGCCATGTCCACCTTCGCCCGCAACACCTGCGTGCCGTCGGCAAATTCGCCCGCGCGCATGCGGCGCAGCAGATCCAGGTTCTCGGCCACCGACCGATCACGATACGGGCTGTTGGTGCCCGCCGAAATCACGGTGCCGCGCCCCTCGCGAATCTGCTCCTCATCCTGCGAATCCACGTACGCCTTCCCCGCCGACACCAGCCGTTCGGCAATCTCGTAGAGCTGCTCGAAGTAGTCGCTGGCGTAGCGCTCCTCATCCCACTCGAAGCCGAGCCACCGCACGTCGTCCTTGATGGCCTGAACGTACTTGATGTCTTCGGTGGCGGGGTTCGTGTCGTCGAAGCGGAGGTTTACCCGCCCGCCAAACTCCTTAGCCAGCCCGAAGTTCAGGATGATCGACTTCGCATGCCCGATGTGCAGGAACCCGTTGGGCTCCGGCGGAAACCGCGTCGCGAGCTGCCGGCCAAACCTGTTGGTCTCGACATCCTCGGCTACGAGGTCGCGTATGAAGTTGTTGCGGGGCGCAGCGGGTTCTGTCACGGGAGGGGGCGTATGCGGGAACATCGTCAAGAAACATCGTCAAGAAACATCGTCAAGAAACATCGTCAACGTACAGCGTCACGAAACAGCGTTGGCCGTATGTAACGCGAATCAAACGAATCACGCGAATCTGCGCGAATCCTCTCGACTATTGATTGACTCAATTCGCGTAGATTCGCGTGATTCGCCGGATTCGCGTTGTCAACGAACAACGCACCTAAAAACTACGACCGCTTCTTCACCAACCCCCTCGCCGCCTCAACAACCTTTTCCACCGTGAGACCAAGCTCGGTATAGATGGTCTCGAACGGCGCACTCGCACCATACCTGTCGATACCAATCGCAACACCATTCGACCCAACCCACCGATACCAGCTCATGGTATGCGCCGCCTCGATCGACACCCGCGGCACTCCCTCCGGCAACACGGAGTCGCGATACGACTGCGTCTGTAAAGCGAACAGCTCATGACTGGCCAGGCTCACTACGCGCGCCTTCACGCCCGCCTCGCCAAGCTTCTCGCGCGCGGCCATGATCAATCCCACCTCCGAGCCACTCGACATCAGCACCACGTCCGGCTTGCCACCATCCGCATCCGCAAGCACATAACCGCCCTTCGCCACACCAGCGGCAGACGCGAACTTCGTGCGATCGATGTAGGCCAGCTTCTGACGCGTCAGCACCAGGCACACAGGACCATGCTTGTGCTGCACCGCCACCCTCCACGCCTCGGCCGTCTCCGTTGCGTCGGCAGGACGAATGAGGGTGATGCCCGGAATGGCTCGCAATGCAGACAGCTGCTCCACCGGCTGGTGCGTCGGACCATCCTCGCCAAGTCCGATGGAGTCATGCGTGTAGATGAAGATCACGTGCTGCTTCATGATCGACGCAAGGCGGATGGGCGGACGCATGTAGTCCGAGAAGATCAGGAACGTGCCGCCGAACGGCACCAGGCCGCCATGCAGCGCCATGCCGTTCATGATCGAGCCCATGCCGTGCTCGCGGATACCGAAGTGCATGTACCGCATGTCGTACGCACCCGGCGCGAAGTTCTTCCACGTCTCCACCGCCGTGCCGTTGGATGGCGTGAGACCCGCCGATCCACCAATCAACTCCGGCATCACCGCCACCAGCGCATTGAGCACGGTATTCGACGCCGCTCGACTCGCCACCGATCCGTTCGCGGCGGTGAAGGCAGGAATCACCTTCTCCCATCCGTCGGGCAGGTCGCCAGCCAGACGACGCGAGAGTTCGCCCGCATCGTTCGAATGCGCCCTGGCGTAGGCGTCGTGACGAGTATTCCACTCCGCGTGCGCCTTGGCGCCACGCTCCAGCGTCTGCCCGCGCCAGTGCGACAGGGCATCGGCCGGCACATAGAAGCTCTCGTTCGGCTTCTCCCAGCCAAGCGCCTTCTTGGTGGCCACGATTTCATCGGCACCGAGTGGCTCGCCGTGTGCCGCGCTGGTGTCCTGTTTGGTGGGGCTGCCGAAACCAATGTGCGTCCGCGTCACCACCATTGTGGGGCGCGTGGTGTCGGCCTTGGCCTCAGCGACCACCGCGTCGATGGCGTCCAGGTCGTTCACGTCGGCCAGGTGCAGCACCTGCCAGCCGTACGCCTCGAACCGCTTCGACGTATCGTCGGTGAAGGTGAGGTCGGTGCTGCCGTCGATGGTGATGTGGTTGTCGTCGTAGAAACCGATCAACTTGCCCAGCTTGAAGTGGCCGGCAAACGAGCAGGCCTCATGGGAAATGCCTTCCATGAGGTCGCCATCGCTACAGATGAAGAACGTGTGGTGATCCACGATCGAGTGTCCGTCGCGATTGAACGTCGCGGCCATGTGCGCTTCCGCTACCGCAAAACCGATGGCGTTACCGATACCCTGGCCGAGCGGGCCCGTGGTGGTCTCGACGCCGGCGGTGTGGCCGTATTCCGGGTGACCCGGCGTGCGGCTCTCCCACTGGCGAAACTGCTTCAGGTCCTCGAGTGTGAGCTCGTAGCCGCTGAGGTAGAGGCAGCTGTAGAGCAGCATCGACGCGTGGCCGCACGAGAGGACGAATCGGTCGCGATCGGCCCAGTGGGGATCGATCGGGTCGTGCTTCATGTGGCGCGTGAACAGGCGATAGCCCAGCGGCGCGAGGGCCATGGGCGTTCCCGGATGGCCGGAGTTCGCCTTCTGCACCGCATCCATGGACAGCGTGCGGACGGTGTTGACGCAAAGCGCGTCGAGAGTCGATGTAGGCATGCCGTACAAGATAAGGGCGCTCAGCGCATTCCGCTTTCCACCCGCGCAGGGCGTGCTAGTGGGATTCTGCTGGCCCCACATACAGCAGGCCGGCGGCTGGCGACCGTGCGTCCACCACCGTTTCGTGCGACGCGGTGGACGTGATGTGTGTCGCCACCGAGCGTGCGGTGGCCAGCGGATGCGCCTCCAGGTAGAGCGCCGCCGCGCCGCTCACGTAGCCCGCCGACATCGACGTCCCGGTCCACAGCTGCTGCGTCGCCGCATGTCGTCCATCCATGCTGGGCAGCAATACCGAGTCACCTGGAGCGAACACGTCGACGCAGGGGCCGTACGCCGTACCGGGCGCACGCTCGTCAACCAGCCTGGCCGATGGGTCCCACGCCGACCGCCGCACCCGAGACGCTCCCACGACGATAGCGCCAGGCGCATTGCCGGGCGACACGTGACACGCGTTGATTTCCAGGTTGCCCGCCGACACGATCACCGGGATGCCCGCCGCGTTGAGCTGCTGCACAGCGGTGTCGAGCGCCGGAATCCCTTCCGACGTATCGGCGATGAACGACCAGTTGGCAACGGCCCGCCGCTCGGGGTGACGGGCGTGGTCCATGAGCACCCACTGCGTGCCCCGCACGATGGCGTCAATGGTGCCGCGCAGCCTGCGGCACTCCACCATCTTCACGTCCACGATCTCCGCGTCCGGCGCCACGCCCAGCGTCGCCCCTGCAGCAGCGCCCGCCACCGCGGTGCCGTGCGCGTTGCAGATATGCTCCTCGTCGGGAAACGCGTCGTAGCCCCTGCGCACGCGACCGGCGAGCTCCGGATGCGTGTCCAGGATGCCGCCGTCGAACACGTAGATCGTCACGCCGCGTCCGCTGCCGAAGTGCTTGTACGTCTGGTCCAGCGGCAACCCGTGCTGGTCGATGCGATCGAGCGCGAGCGAAACCGTCTGCGACTCGATGTACGCGGTCGCGATGGTGGTGCGCAGCGACATGCCGGCCGCGGAAACCACGGGCGCCGTATGCGCTACCTGTCCGGCCGGCGCGCATCCCCCCGCGAGCAGGACGGCGCCCAGCGACCATCTGATTGGCAAGAACGTACGCATCGGCGCGACGGTGAAGGTCCATGTCCTCCCGCGAGCGAGTCGCGTGACCTGTCACTACACATATGCCGTGCCACGAGCGTGTCCTGAGCGCCGTCTGCCGGTCAGCGGACCAGCGCCTCCGCCTCGGCGGCCTTGCACTTTTCGGCGTGGTTGGGATAGGCCTGCCCGCAGTGGACGCACTGTTCGCCGAACCCCGTGCGCTTCCAGACGAGGTGGTAGACGGCCCGCTGCAGCTTGGCGATGCGTTCCTCGAGATCCTTGGTGGAGCTGTCTGCCATTGATGTTCTCCGCAATCCGTAGTGGCCGGTATAGCACGTGCTGGCAACTTCGCACCCATTGGGCGTCGCGCGCTAGTCGCCTCGGTGCAACCGCGGCCATGACGCTGCTGTTGAACTAGGCCTCGAAGTCCTTCACGACCTGCGCCACGCTCGCCACGGCTGCATCCAGGATCCCATAGTGAATCCACCGCCCCTCCCGCCGGGTGGATACGAGC
>JACMOE010000800.1 GCA_014378185.1 Gemmatimonadaceae bacterium
ACTGGACGTACACCGGCTTCCACTCGTTCTTCCAGATCTCCGAGGGGCTTGAGGCGTACGCGAACGGCCCAACCGGGCCGCCGGTGATTATTCCGTTGGCCAGCGGATCGTGCCCGGGATCCTGCCCGCCCTTCTCCTACAACGGCACAGTCACGTTGCCACTGATCGCCGGCTATACATGGGGCATTCGTGCGAGCGGCCAGAACTTCGATACTGCTCGCACGCTTCAGGGCACGATCACGCTCACCAATCAGGTAATTATCCCGTAGCCGACGCGCAAAGCCCCCACTGGACCTGATGGCCGGCGCGCTTCCGCGCGCCGGCCATCAGTCGCTTGAACTGGGGATCATTCTGCACCGCAGGATCCCGATAGTACCACGCCGTCTGGTTGGCCAACCCCTTCCGATGGTCGGGGTGGATCAGCAGGTAGTCACCGAGACGCGCAATCGCCGTGTTGTTGTCGCCGTACATGAGGCGCATCATGATCTCGCGTCCAATGATTTCCTGCGCCGGATCCACGTCGCGGCCGGCACGCGCGGCTACCAGCACATGATTCGCGCTGTCCTTCAGCCCAGCCTTGCCAAGCACACCGCCAACGAGCGTTCGCGCAAAGTGATCCTCGTATGACCGGCTCGCCGGCTTGGCGAGCGCTCGAATAGTGTCAGCGAGCCGCCATGCGTCCCCAGGATCGGGCGTTGCGCCCTTTGTCATCATCAGATAAATGGTGCACTTGATGAAGGGAATTCCGCGCGGAAAACGGCGATGCCCTTCGTCGCACCAGCGACGCGCTTCCGGAAAGTTCTCCGAATCAAAGTTGCCCCAGAACAAGCCTTGCAGGAGTGTGCGGGCATTGAGGAGGTACGCGTCCGCCGTGTACGCGCTCATCGCGGCGGAGAGGGCTTCCGGCACGCGCTTCCGGGCATAACTCAGCAAGGCCAGCGTCTCGTAGGCCGTGGCCTGCTGCGGGTTCAGGCGCACCGCCTCACGCAACTCCTTCTCGCTCTGATCGAGCTGCGCATCCCACTCCTTGCCTTCCGGAATGGTGCGCAAGTCCACGTGCGCGAAGGCGAGCCGTCCAGACAGCTCATGCGCATCTGCCGACAAAGGGTCGATGTCCAGTGCGCGCTTCACGAACGCCTGCCCGCTGTCGAGCGCCGTATTCGCGCGTGTGGCGCTGTCGCGCAGCGCCCGTGCACGCACGTAGGAAACCAACGCTCGTGAGATCCACGGCTGGGCCCAGCGCGCATCAAGCGCGGTGGCACGCGTCAGTTCGTGTTCCGCATCATCCAGCAAGGACATTGCAGGCAGCGGCTGCCGAGTGACGAGCAGCGAATCGGCGTCCTTGATCAGCTTCTCCGCCCGCTGCACCGCGATCCAAGCCTGCGGGTTGCTCGCGCGCAGGCGTGACTGCTTCAGCTGCACATCGAGGCCCACTTCGGATCGCAGGAACTCGGCGACCCGCTTCGTCACGTCGGCGCGAGCTACGAGCACGTTGGTGGTGTCGAAGTCAAAGTGCGCGTTCTTCCTCTCGACGCCGGACTTGCCATCGACCACCCGCACCGTCAGCTGCGGCATCTTCGCGCCGGGACCCACCTCGCCGTGCACGATGGTCCCAACCTTCAACACGCGATGCACGCTGTCCGCAGAAAACGCCACGCCACGAAACGGACGTACGGCGTTCCTGCTCATGACTTCGAGCGTCGGCACGCGATCCAGCTCGTCGATGAGCGACTCGGTGACGCCATCCGCGATGTAGCGCAGCGAGCCGTCGGTGGTGGCGTCGCCGAAATACATCACGCCGATTCGCTTGGCACCGGCGTCAGCCGCGACGGCAGCTGACGAACCCCTGGACCTGTAGGCCAGCCACCCCGCTCCCATTGCCACGATGACGATGCCCGCGAGCGCCGCCGTCGCGATCGTGCGCGGCTGCTGCCACACGGGCGTGACACGCCGGCCGGCGCGATATGCCTGTGTGTATGCGCGGGTCTGCCGACTGATAGTGGACGAGTCGTCTCCAGCGAGCAGCGCTTCCTTGAATGCCTCCGTGGTCTGGAACCGGTCGACCGGCACCTTCTCCATCGCGCGCATGATGGCAAATTCGATGGACTCCGGCACGCTGGAGCGCACCACGCGCACGCTCGGCACCGGTTGCGTAACGGAGCGGGCGAGCACGGCCATCGCGTTGGGGCCCGTGAAGGGCGGCTCCCCAACGAGCATCTCATACAGCACGCAGGCGAGCGCATAGATGTCGGTGCGCCCATCGACTTTTTCGGCCGACGCCTGCTCAGGGCTCATGTACTGCGCGGTGCCCAGCGACATCCCGGTCTGCGTGAGTGTCGCGCTTTCCTCCTGGAGCAGGCGCGCAATGCCGAAGTCAGCGACCACGGCGTGCCCGCTCTGGAGCAGGATGTTCTCGGGCTTGATGTCCCGATGGACGATACCCTGCGCGTGCGCGTACGTGAGTGCGTCGCACACCTCGCACGTGATGCCGATGGCCTCCTCGATCGACAGCTGCTTCTCGTTGTCGAGCCGCGCGCGCACGGATGAGCCCTCGATGAACGGCATCACGTAGTAGTGAATGCCGTTGGTGCTCCCCGAATCGTACGCGGACAGGATGTTCGGGTGACTCATGCGTGCGGTCAGCTGGATCTCGCGCTGAAATCGAGCGCCATCGACGGACGAGCCCAGCTCGCCACTCAGCACCTTCACCGCCACATTTCGGCCGTGCGGAATATCCTCGGCGAGATACACCGTCGCCATGCCGCCGCGACCAATTTCGCGCAACACGCGATACCGGTCCGGTAATGCAGCCTGCAGCTCGTCCAGCGTCACTTGAATGGCCTCATTACAATGACGCAAAAATGCAGATGGACCGGCTATCCCGCCAGATCAATTCGCGGCGAAGCAGTAGAAGAGGCCCGCGCCGCCGGTCGCGACGAGATTCGACTGCCCACAACCTCGGGACGGATGCGCCGAATTCCACGAGGTGTTCCCGCCGCCAGTTCGGTCGTGATGACCGACCATGGCACTTCCCGTGGCGACGTTGCTCGTCCAGTTGCTGCAGGTGACGTCGGCCGTACCGGGGAACAGTCGGCCGAAGGAGTCCGAGCCCGTGAGGATATCGTGCATGTTGGGCGTATCGCCCGCGCCGTTCACGGCCAGGCCTTTCTCCGTCAGCACATTCAGCTTGTTCATCTGGCTGCGATCACGAGTGATGTCACCGTGCAGATCGGCCACGGTGGCAGCGATCATCGCGCCCTTGGCATTGTGCC
>JACMOE010000083.1 GCA_014378185.1 Gemmatimonadaceae bacterium
ATGTCGTGCGCAAGGACGGACGGCGAAACGCACTCGTCGTTAAGGCGATGGCGCGAGGGCGTGCCGACTCTCGCGAACCAGACGGCGTCAACATGCGTTGAGACGGCATGAAGCGCACCTACCTCATTGTCGGCCACTCGAGCGGTATCGGGCTCGCCCTCACGCGTCAGGCGCTGGACGCCGGACACGCCGTCCTGGGACTCTCGCGTCGTTCCTCCGGGATCACCTTGCCGGGCCTTGCCGAACGGCAGGCCGACGTGCTCGAGGTCGATCTCGCGACGCTCGATCTTCCACAGACGCTCGATGGCGTGGCGTATTGCCCGGGAACCATCAACCTCAAGTCGTTCCGGGCCCTCAAGGAGGCAGACTTCCTCGGCGACTTCCGCGCCACGGCGCTCGGGACGGTGGGTGTGCTACAGGCCACCGCCAGCGCGCTCAAGGCGGGCCAGCAGCCGGGCGTCGTGCTCTTCAGCACCGTGGCCGTGCAGCAAGGCATGCCGTTCCATGCCTCGGTCGCAATGGCAAAAGGCGCCATCGAAGGGCTCACCCGCTCGCTCGCGGCGGAGTGGGCGCCAGCGATCCGGGTGAATGCCATCGCGCCGTCGCTGACCCGTACGCCGCTCGCGGAGCGCCTGCTCTCGAGCGAAGAAAGAGTGCAGGCGAGTCGCGACCGGCATCCGCTGCGTCAGATCGGCGAGCCCGACGACGTCGCGTCCGCCGCGCTCTACCTGCTTGGCGACCAGGCGCGGTGGGTCACCGGCCAGGTGTGGGGGGTGGACGGCGGAATGTCGTCCGTGCGTGCGTGAGGCTCAGCGGGTGACGCCCCACACGATGGCCGCACACAGCGCCAGCACGCCCAGCGCTGGGAACGACTTCTTGAGCGGATCGCCGATTTTGGCGTGCATCGAGAGCGCGCCGAGCATCAGGACACTCACCAGCACCGCCGCGGGGAGCACGAGTCCGGGATACCAGATTCCGGCGATGAGGGCGAGCGCCGCTCCGATCTTCAGCGCACCCACCACGTATGTGAACCAGGCCGGCAGGCCGTACGCCGCGAACTCCTCCGTCATCGATGTCGCGTTGCCGCCACGATAAGCGGTGCTGCGATTGAAGCGGAGCAGCCACACATTCAGGAGGCCAAACGCCGCCACGAGCTGCAGGATGATCATGACCGTTCGCATGCGTGCTCCAGATTGTCGGGCGTCAGGGTAGCGCTCACTATTGATTGAACAGTACCCTCGCACAGGAACAATGCAACTCGCCGTCGCAATCCAGGCCCTCTCGATCGTCGCCTTCGCCGCATACGGCGCCGGCGCGCTGCTGTTGCAGGACATGGTCGAGGAGTTCGAGCGCTATGGCCTCGCGCGCCTTCGGGTGCCCATCGCGACGCTCCAGATCGTCGGCAGCCTGGGGCTCGCGGCAGGCTTCTTCTTCCGGCCGCTGCTCCTGCTGTCGGCGGCCGGATTCACGGTCATGATGATGGCGGCACTGGTGGTGCGGGTGCGAATTCGTGATCCGCTCACCGCGATGGCTCCGGCATTCGTGCTGCTGTGCTTGACCCTCTATCTGCTCCTGACCGCCTGACTCACATCGTCGGG
>JACMOE010000801.1 GCA_014378185.1 Gemmatimonadaceae bacterium
AGCGCGGTGCGCCGGCGCAAACACGCCGCGAGCACAGTGCTCGCGGCGTGATCGTGCCGAGTCGTTCAGGGTTGCGGCGGTGCTAGCTCCGCGACGCGTCCACCGAAATGTTGAGGTTCTCATTCAGGTGGGCATCGCCGCTGATGATGGACGACCACGACAGCTCACGTCCATTGCGCTTGCCCTTCTCGACGACCTTGAGCCCATCGGGCGCGATGGTCACCGTGTAGGTCTTGTCGCCGTGCGTCAGCTCGCGCTTGATCGCCTTGTCCAGTTTCGTCGCCATGCCGTCCTCGCGTGAGTATAGGGGAGAGGGCGCGAAGCTATTCACCGGACAGGACCGATGCCAGTCCCGGCCCGGTCAGGTGCCAGGCAGCGCGCGAAGCCGCGCGTCGAGATGCGAGCGATCCGCCACCGCTTCGGCGAGGGGCCCGTGCGCCCCGAAGGCGATGATCGTGACCGATCCTACGGGACAGCCGAAGCGGTAGCGGAAGCGGCCCACATCCACTCCAAGCAGCTCGCACAGCAGCACACGAATCGACGCCTTGTGCGACACGATGAGCACGTTGCCGTCGTCATGCGCGCGCGTGATCTCCTCCACCACGTCGGTCATCCGCTGGCCCAGCGCGATGGCAGTCTCGCCTTGCGTCGGCGGGTTCCACGCCGGGTCGGCGGACCATCGTTCGTGCTCGTCATGCCACCGCGCCGCGACGACGTCGGCGCTGATCCCATCCCAATCGCCGTAGTCGATCTCGGCGAGTCCGTCGCGTTGCTCCACCGGAAGTCCCACTGCCGAGGCAAGCGGCGTCGCAGTGGCCACGGCGCGGCGGAGTGGGCTGGAGTAGATGGCGCGCCATGGAGTGGCACGGTAGGCCGACGCGAACGATTCCGCCATTGCGATGCCCTCGTCGGTGAGTGCAGGATCGAGCCCGCGTCCGCAGAAGACGTTCTCGCGACTCATCACGGTCTGGCCGTGGCGAAGGAGGTGAAGGCGAAGCGTCACGCGGCGCAAGTTATCTGGTCACCGCGCGAAGCGCACTCAGGCGACGCCACGCAACTGAGGCCGGACCCGCACATTCCGTGTCTGCCGGGCACATCGTTTGCCCCTGTGAGAGCCCGGGGGATCTCCCCGTCCACACATGCCTTCATCCCACGCGGAGCACGACCATGAAAATGGAACACCTGAAGGAGCTGTACGTCGAGGAGCTCAAGGACCTCTACAGCGCGGAGAACCAGATTCTGAAGATGCTTCCGCGCATCATCAAGGCGGCAACGCATCCGAAGCTGAAGAAGGCGTTCGCGAAGCATGAGAAGCAGACGGTGCAGCACGTGAAGCGTCTCGAGCGCATCTGCCGCGAGCTCGATGAGAAGCCGACGGGCAAGAAGTGCAAGGGCATGGAGGGACTGCTGCGGGAGGCGAAGGATCTCATCAAGGAGAAGCCGGCCAAGGATGTGCTCGACGCGGGACTCATCACCAGCGCGCAGCATGTGGAGCACTACGAGATGGCCGGCTACGGCACGGTGCGCACGTGGGCACGTCTGCTGGGATACGAGAGGCAGGCGAACGTGCTCCAGATGACGCTAGACGAGGAGCAGAAGGCCGACATCGACCTCACGGCGCTCGCTGTGTCATCGGTGAACATCGACGCGGTGGACGGCTCCGACGAGGAGTAGCGCGCAGCGCTGGCCGGCACGAGACAGAGGGGCGGCGCCACGCGGCGCCGCCCCTCTGTCTCGTGCGCCGCACTCGCGGCTACATCAT
>JACMOE010000802.1 GCA_014378185.1 Gemmatimonadaceae bacterium
GCTGTAATCCTTGCTGCTGAAGAGCTGCGCGAGATGACCATTCTGCTCCACTCCGGCCAGCGTCTTGTGCACCAGGTTGTCGCCCCACCCGTTCAACTCGTGACTCGTGGTTGGCGGTCCATCGTCGAACACGAAGAAGGACTTGTACAGTGCGTGCGACTTCGGGAGCGGCTTCAACGCACCATAGGTGCGCGTGAGCTCCTCGGTAGCCGTCTTGTGAAACGTGCCATCGATGTCGTGATTGTGGTCGTCCACGAACAGCATCCCCCCGCGCTCCGCGTACCGCCGCAGGTTGGCTCGCTCCTCCGTGCTGAAGCGCACTGGCAGGTGGCCGGTCATGTAGATGAGCGGATAGCGAAACAGCGATGGCGACGCGAGCGGCACGATCACGCCACTCGGCGCCACCTGAATTGACGTGTAGCGCGCGATGGTGTCGATGATGTTCGCGGGCACCAATGGCGCGCTGTCCCAGTCGCCGGAGTCGTACTGCGCCGTGGCGAACACGAACTCGCTCACGGCGCACCCAGCCATGGCGCAACACCGGCGCGCGACTCGGGCGCGCCTCCCAGCGTTCGGCGGACCCTCGCCCAGACGAGCGTAATTGCGGCACTATCGTGCTGGCGGAGTACCTTGGCGGCCTCGTCCAGCGCACTGGCCAACTGCGGTGAGTCACCAAGCGCGTCCACTCGCATCATCAGCAGCGAGTCGGCGGCGGCATCCGGGCTGCGCGCGATCAGCGCCGTGACGCGCTCGAAGGTCGCGCTACGACGACGTATGATGGGATCCACGACGTCACGACGCTCGCGAATGGAGGCCACGCCCTTGTCCCTGCCGGAAAGTCGCGCCTTCGCGACATCCACGATCACCGCACTCGGCCTGCCGCGCAGGTAGATGCGCTCGGCCTGCCGTGCGCGCTGGATTGCCGCGAGTGCGATGCGCATCGGTGGCAGTGCCTTCGTCGGCTCGCCTACCTCGAGTGCTCGGCCAGCATCCCACATCGCGTTGAATGCCTCGAGCAACGGCTTGTTGATGGCCAGGATCGGTGTCTCGTCACCTTCGACGTCCATCACGGAACCCGCACCCGCGCCAGTGACGCCATCCGCGCGCTTCAGGACTTCCTCGGGGGTGAGCTTGCCGGGCGCGGGTGCATCCGACCCCTCTTCCGACAGTGGATCGGCGCCGAGTCGCTGGAATACGACGTCCCCTACACGCTTGCGCAGCTTGCGCTGTTCGTCCGCAATGCGCTGCGATTCCCTGATGAGCGCGGACCGCGCCAGGGTGCGTCGCTGCTTCACCAGCGCCTCGGCAAGCTCGATCAGCATGCGCTGGCTGAGCACCTGCCCCTCTGCTTCTGGTGGCGGCGCGGCGTCCACGGATACCGAGTCGTATTCATCCGCGCGCGCTACCCGCAACGAGCGTGTTTCCGAGCTGCCCATGCCTGGACCCGTCACGTTGTTGGCATCGCGCGCGACCGCGCGAAGCTGGAGGATGTCGCCTGGCTTGAGCGCGAGCGAGTCGAGCGACAATCGCGCCTCCAGCACGCCGTCGGTGCGACCCGCCAGCACGGTGCGCGCAATGGTCGTGGTGCGAAAGGTGAAATTCTCCCCGGTGCCGGAACTCACCACGAGCTCGAACGCGGCGTCGCGAAGTCCGATGTCGTCGCGAAGCTGCGCGCGAAGCGCGTATGCACCCACCGCGCGTACCACGATGGTGTCGCGGGCCGGCACCAGCAGCGTGACTACCGGCGTCGCATCTGCGATGGGGGCAAGCACGATGAGCCGGTCGCGGCCTGCATCCGAATGCAGGCGCATGATGGCCGGATGGGCGGGCATGGTGAGCGCGACACTCCATCCGTCGCCGCGCGGCGCAACACTGCGCGTCGCCGAGTCCGCGGTGGCCGTGACGCGCGACGCATCGCCACGCCCGCTCACCGTGATGGCACTGCCCACGAGCGCCTCGACGCTGGCAGGATCATCGGCGCTTGTGGGCCCCCTGCCAGCATACAACGGGGGACTCACAACAACATGCACCGTGGCGAGCACATCTCGCACTCTCTCGCTGGCCCTGCCGCCCGCTACGGATGCAGTGACACCGCTTCCCCCGGACAGGGAATATGTCGGTAGCCATAGCGCAATGGACACGGTGATTGCGGCGACGATCGCTGGCGCCGAAAGTGAGCGCAGCACCGCATCTCGCTCGTGCGTCCACCACGGCGTGCCGAGTGCCTGCGCGTCCAGCATCGGCGATTGAATACCGTCTGCCACGGTGACCAGCGCGTATCGGAGCGCCGGGTTCCGCTCTTCCACCCACAGGGCAATTCGCGACAGCGAGCGGAGTGCCAACAGCCGTGACGCGACGAGGACGAGCGCGCACACACCCGCAAACACGACCACCACAAGGGTCCACCGTGGCAACGCAGATACCCGCATGATGGCCAGCAGGCCAACGGCGATCGTGACGGCATGGAGCAGCGCGCGAACCGCGAGCACCATGACCATGGACCGCTGGAGCGAGCGCAGGTGCGCGAAGGCGGTCACGTTGGCTCCGGCACATGTCGCGCGCGCACGATCAGCTCCGCAATCGCGCAAACGATTGCAGCGGCGAGCAGCCATCGTGCGAGTGGCGTTGGCTGATCGCCACCGTTACGAAATGCACTCGCGGGTGCCGCACTCCTTCCCGTGCCCGCGAGTCGCGCCATCACGCCGGAGTCAGCGACGACGTCCGTCGTTGCAATCCCACAGGGCGTCAGCAGCGCGCGCGCAATTCGCTGAAAGGGCGGATGCAGCGCGAGATCTCCCGCCGCGGGCAGCATGATCCCCACCTCACGCATGCAGCCTTCGCCAACCGTCTGCTCCACGGCAGCGCGCGTGCCGTCAGCCCATCGCGCCACGACACGTCCCGTCAGGCCGAGGACCCTTCGGCCCAGCGCCGCAACGATCACGTCGTCGCCCACCGCCAGCCCTTCAGTCGCCACGCGCTGCGCGGCACTGGTATCCCATCGCACCACCGTTGCACCTGCGCGCGCAAATGCGCTATCGGAACCAGTGGGCGCTCCCCGCACGAGACGCGTGACGCGCGCACCCGACGCACTGCGCACAGATGCCATCGCAGGACCGAGTTGATCGGATACCGCGAGCGCGCGATCGAGACGCCACCCGCTGCTGGAATCTGGCCGCAACGCCACGCGATCGACGTGTACGAATCCCGGCCACGCAGACCGGGCGGAATCAATGGCGTCGTCGAACTCGGCGGCCGCGAGCGCTGATACGAGATGGAGCTGAATCGAGTCGGCGCGCTGCGCAAGCGACGCGCTCACGCGGCGTGCCGCCACCAGTGCTGCCGCAAGTGACCCATGGCTCTCACCGCGACGCGCAGCGGCAAGCGAATCCCAGGCGTCGCCCGTCAGCACAGTCGCCGACGTGTCGAACGCAATCACCGTCGCCACGGCGCTCCCCTCAAACAGCGCGTGCGCGCGTGCCAGGGCATCCGCCGCATTCGCCACGGAGCGTGAGCGATCGAGCAGCACAATGCGTGCGACGGTCCCACGTGTCGGTGACAGTACAGGCCGAGCGAATGCCGCGCCCGCGAACAGCAGGAGCGACACGCGCAATGCGAGCAGCAGCAGGTCCCTCGGTCGAGTCGCCACGCGGCTCACGATCGTGCGCTGGTCCGGGATAAATCGCGCGGTCGGCAGCAGGTAGGCCGCCGGCCGCTGTCGCGCCACAAGATGCAGCGCCACGACACCCGCCGCGGCAAGGCCAGCGATCGCCATCGCCCACGGCGCAAGGAACGTCATGCGCCCCGGCGCGCTGCTTCGCCGGCGATTCGCCGCACGAGATGCGGCGTGGCCTCGTCAGTGGCCGCTCGCACGTAGCGGATGCCAACGGCACGGATTGCGGCCGCCGTCTCATCCATCCATCGCGTGAACGCGTCCTGATAAGTCGCACGAACGCTGCCATCGAGCATCCGGCGCATGGTTGGCGCCTCGGGATCCACGGCGAGCAGTGCACCAGCTGGTGGATGCAACTCCTCTGTTGCGATGATGTGCACGACGATCACTTCGTTCTGCGACGCCACGCGCAGTGCCGCCGCGGACACCACATCCGCGGCGTCGGCAAGCAGGTCCGTGATGACGACGATGCGTGATGCGCGTGCGCACGCCACCAGCGGCGCGAGTGGCGTGCTGCCAGCCGGCGTCGTTGCGTCCAGCGCACGCATCATCTCCAGCAGCA
>JACMOE010000803.1 GCA_014378185.1 Gemmatimonadaceae bacterium
TCCAGCACCTCACCGGCCGCACTTGCCGACGCGCGCAGGTCGAACCCACTTGCGTAGAGATGGCAGGTGTCGGGCCCGTATCCGGTTCTCGCGCGCAACGCCGCTGGCACGTGGCGCAGGATGCCACCCACCTCCGCAGGTGTGCGGCCCATGGTGCGGCCGGCGCCCGCGGTGTTCTCCACGAGAAGGCGCGTGTCACCCTTTACCTGTCCGAGTGCGTACACGATGGCCGCGGCGATGCGTTCGGTGGCGCCCTCGCGATCGTCATCCGTGGCAGCGCCCGGATGAAAACACACCGCGCCAACGCCGAGGGCCGTGGAGCGCTCGAGCTCCTTGGCCAGGCCGTCGCGGGCGCGCAACCACTTTTCCGGGTCCGGCGTTGCCGTGTTCAGCACGTACGCCGCGTGCACCACCACGCGCTCGGGCGCGATGGCCGTGGCCGCGAGTGTTGCACGAAAGCGCTCCACCCGCTCCGCACGAATCGAGACGCGATCGTTGTAGTACTTCGGGATGGCGGTGAAGATCTGCAACGCGCGCATTCCAGCGTTCGCAGCCCGGCGCGCTGCCATGTGGATGCCACCGGCATCGATGGTATGGGCGCCGAAGTAGTGTTCCACCATTATTCGGGCCGCCCAGTGCGGGACGACAGGTCGAGCATGAGCGAGCCGGCCAGGTATTCCACGGATTGCGGATTCTTGAGCCGCGCCAGGCGACGCACCACCCGGGCGATGCGTGCCGCCTGCTCCTGGATGATGCCCACCTGCTCCAACTGCTCCGCACTGAGTCCGCCTTCCATCACCAGCAGCTCGGCATGCCCGAGCAACGCGGACAGCGGATTATTGATCTCGTGCTCGAGGGCGATGGTGGTTTCGCCGATGCCAGCGAGCCAGCGCGACCGCGCCGATTCGGCTTCAGCGGCGCGGCGCTGGACGTCCAGCGCAATGCGCCGCTCCGCAATCTCGAGCCGCGCGCGCAGGTTTTCGGGAGAGGCAGGCTTTGTCACGTAGTCGTCAGCGCCAGCCTCGAGTACGTCCACGAGGTCGTCGCGGCCATCTCGCGCCGTGACGACGACAACGAACGTTTCGCGACCGGCCTCATGGGCGCGGATGCGGCGGCAGACCTCGAGTCCGTCCAGGCCCGGCATGTTGATGTCGAGCACCACGAGTGGCGCCGGACACTCCTGGAAGGCATCCCAGGCAGCCTGGCCGTTGTCCGCAATCGTGGCGTCGTGGCCGAGGTCCGCGAGGACCGCCGCCATCAACGTGCGGGCAATGATGTCGTCGTCAGCGAACAGGACACGCATGATGTGGCGCGGAAATTTTCGTCACGGGATGGTTCCGGTGCGTACATGCAACATGACGCGTCCGCCGGACGCGCCTTGCTCCTGCCATGCGATGCTCAAGCGACGCTGCCGCACCGCGACGAGTGGATGGGTCGCCGCGCCGTTGTCGTCGGACACGGGCAGGAGCCGATCCTCGAAAATGTGGCCCATCGTCTTCGATAGTGCGAGCCCGATTCTCGGCGTGCGGCTGTTCGGGTCCTCGAACGCCACCGCTACCAGGTCTCCAGCGGCGGCCACACTCGTGCGGCCCACGCCTTCTCCATAAACGATTGCCACCGGCGCATGAAAGGTGGCGCCGCCGTCCATGGAGTGGGCGAAAAAGATACCGGGACCCTCCACAGCATGCATCGCGTAGGAGACATGCACGTATCCACTGGCGGCGTCGGCGGCAATCGACGGCGGCGTGCGCCCGCACCCCGTCGTTCCCCGATCCGACGTGTCCACCGGCGCAACGGCGGTCCATGTCGCCCCTTCGTCCTTCGTGGACGACGACGCCAGCAGCGCTGAACTGTCGGCGCGAGGCGACCACCAGGTGGCGAAGATGATCCCCGCCGATCGCGCGAGTCGCAGCGATCCCGCGCACGCGACGGTGGGAGGCACCATGCGGGCGCGAAGCGGCGCGAGCGGATCCGGCTCGGGAGAGCCGTCACTCGTGAGCACTTCCGCCGCACCGGACGCTTGCACCGTTCGGTCCGTCGCCCACTGTACGGGCGACTGACTGCACGCCGCAAGCACGGCGAGCGCTGCCGTACCGACTGTCCTGATTGCGCCGAGCGATGGGGGCATGGCGCAGGATAGTGGACTGCACCGGCGGTGTGGCGCGGGACCCGAACCCACCGTGGGCGGATTATCTTGTCCCACGAGTCACCTCGCGTTCATCACACGACCCACATCATCCCATGCCTGCTTCCGACGCCTCTGTTCCGCTCGCTGGATTTTCCGGCACGCGCCAGGTTCCACTGCCGGTCAACGAGCCAGTGAAGAGCTATGCGGCCGGCTCCCCGGAAAGGGCCGCGCTCAAGGCGCGACTGGCCAGCATGGCAAAGGAGCGCGTCGACATCCCCATGATCATCGGGGGAAAGGAGATCCGCACCGGTGACCTGGGGCAGGCCGTCATGCCTCACGACCACAAGCACGTGCTCGCCGACTGGCATCGGGCATCGCCCGCGCACGTGCATCAGGCCATCGCCGCGGCCCGGCACGCCGCATCCGACTGGGCGAACTGGGCGTGGGAAGATCGCGCCGCGGTGTTCCTTCGCGCCGCGGAGCTGCTGACCACGACGTGGCGGCAGACGGTGAACGCGTCCACCATGCTGGGACAATCGAAGACCGCCTTCCAGGCCGAGATCGACTCGGCGTGCGAGCTCATCGACTTCTGGCGCTTCAACCCCGCGTACGCTCAGGAGCTGTACGCCGAGCAGCCGCTCAGCACGAACGCCATGTGGAACCAGCTCGACTATCGGGCGCTCGAGGGGTTCGTGTATGCCGTCACGCCGTTCAACTTCACGTCCATCGCGGGCAACCTGCCCACCGCTCCCGCGCTGATGGGAAACTCCGTGGTGTGGAAGCCCGCCGGCATCTCGATGCTGTACGGCTACTACATCATGAAGCTGCTCGAGGAGGCTGGCCTGCCGCCGGGCGACATCAACTTCGTCCCGGGGCACGCCGTCGCCA
>JACMOE010000804.1 GCA_014378185.1 Gemmatimonadaceae bacterium
GGACAGTCGACCGGGCCCGTTCGCGATGCCGGGGATGGAATCCACGTACACGCTGTCGCCCGTCATCCGCACCCTGCCGTTCACGTGCTCCAGCAATGCTCCGGTCGCGGCCAGCCGGAACTGCACCTCGCGCAGCGTGACGTCTCCCTTCAACACCGGCTTCTTCAACGTCCCTGCCACCGACACGTTCCCTATCGCGCTGCCCTTCACGTCGGTCACAGCGCCGGTGAATTGCGGAATCAGCCCAATGGGCAGGCTGTCCGACGCAAGCGAGACGCTCAGTGGCAAGTCGAGCAGGCGCGAGCCAGTCACTCCGGAAAGCGCCAGGTCGATCGGAACGGTGCCTTTCACGCTCGCGAGCACCTTGCCGGTGGTATCCATCGCCGACACGTTCGTCGTCAGTTGCTTGTTGGCGTACGCGAAGGTGCCGTGCAGCTCGGGCACCGGCGTTTCATTGTAGGTCCCCTTCACGAAGTCGAGCTTGCCCGCGATGGATGGATCTTCCGCAGTGCCCGCCACGTGCGCGTCCAGATTCAGGCGTCCCGTCACAGCGAGGTCGCTCTGCAGCAGCTCCGCCACGTTTTCCACGGCAAAGTCCGTGACCTGCAGGTCGAAGTTCGCCGTGCCCTTCGTGGGCAGCAATCCGTTGGCGTAGATTCGGCGCGACGGGCCGTCGCGTAACTCCAGGTTCACGACTTCAACTCCTGCCGCACCAAACCGGATCGTCGCTGGACGCGTCGTCTTCCACGTCGTGCTGTCGAAGCGGAGCGCGACGTCCTTCAACCGCAGCTCGTTGCGCGCCTTGTCGATGGTGAAATCGCCGTTCAGCCCATAGTCGCGTTGCGTGCCCTGACGCACGCGGAAGGCGAGCGTGCCATTGGGCGCGAGGTAGCTGAGGTCACCCGCCAGGCTGTCGAACGCAAAGCCATACGCACTCACCGTATCCGCACGCAGCGCTGCGTTCACCGTCGACTTCCTTGTGCGCGCATCGAGCCAGCTGTAAGTCGCGCTGAACCGACGCACCGAATTGCCCTGTATCACCAGGCTGTCGCCCGTAGCGCTGCCCTCGAGCGAGAAGCGGTCGAGCGAGCCCGTGATGGTACCGTTGGCCCTCAGCTTGCCCGCCAGCAATCCCTTCGGAATGGCGCGCGGCACGTCGGTGGGCAGTTTCAGCTGCGGTGGCGGTAGGTCGGCGATGGCGCGCTGCACCTCCGTCTCCCTCGCCGTCCTCGCCGAGTCCGCGCGCGCACGGCGCAGCGCTTCGTACGCGATGCGCGGCCGCGGCTTTACAATGACCGTGTCAGGTGTAGGCGAGGTGGCGCCGGGAATGAACCGCGCGAACCGGGACAGCGAATCCACCACCACCGCATACGTCAGCGCGCCCGTATGCAGCGAGTCGAGGCCCAGTTGGCCCGACAGGTCGATCTTCGTTCCCGAGCCCTGCAGGTGCGCACGCTCGATGTTCGCCACGCCGTTGGCGAGCCGCGCGCGCACGAACGCCGAATCCACGCCGATCGTGTCGATGGATGAGGGCCCGAACGTGAACTCCAGGTCCGAGTACATCGTGGCGGGCTTGAACCCCCGCCCACGCGCTCTGCCGGCAAGGTTGAGCGACGTCACTGGCCCGAACAACATCACCCAGCTCAGGTCGAGTCGCGTCGCATCGGCGACGACATCGTAACCCAGGTCCTTGGACAGGAAATCAACCGTGCCAGTGAGCCCGAATTGGCCCCCGCCGGGCAGCGAGAGCCGCGTGTCCACCTTCATCGCGTCGATGGGACCATGCGCATGCACAGGGCCATGGGCCAACCCCTTCAACAACAGCGTCGGCGCAAACTTCGTCAGCTCGGCCAGCGCGAAGGGCTGGGCATCGACGTCCAGGTCCATCGTCTGCCGGCCTATGGTATGGACGGATGCCCGTCCGACAGCGTGCGAGATATTGCGGCCGTCCTGATGCACGATGTCCAGGTTCGTCGCCACGAGTTGCTGCGCCCCGGATCCATTCAGCGTCGCGGTCCCGCTCAGCGTGCCGCCAATGGGCAGGGTGGGGAACAGCAACTTCACGATATCGATCTGCAGCGGCGCGAGCCGCACGTGCAGGTCGCGCGCGCTCACCACCACCGGCTTGGTGGGCGTGAACCCCACGACGCCGATTGCCGCCAAGCGATTGGTGCCGCGGGTGGCCGTGGCGAACGTCACGTCAGCATCGAGCGTCATCCGCTTCGGCGTCCCGCTGAACTTCGCGCGCCCGGACAGCACCCCCTGCCGCGGTGAATGGATCCCGGGCGCCGCGTCCTCGATCTGCTTCGTCGTGACACCGGTGAACCGGACGTTCGCATCATGGAAGAACACCGTATCCGTCATCGTGACGCCGACGTCGCCGGTGAAATGCGCTGCACCGGTCCGCAGGTCAGCGCTCCGGATCACGTAATCCTGCGTCACGCCCTTCCACTGCACGGTCATGGCAAGGTTGCCACCACCCGACGTGGGAAAGTGCGGATACAACCAGTGAAAGTCAGCGAATGCCGCCGGAGTCACCGCGAGACTCAGCCGCATGTCGCCGTTGTTCAGGTTGTACACGCCGTCGCCCTTCATCGCCGAGCCGGGCAGCTGGGCATGTGCACCCTTCCACCAGAGCGAGTCGTCGTTGAACTCGAAATTGCCGGTCAGCGCACGCACGTGGGCGGCAGGCGGCCGGAATGGAAACGCATCCATCGCCATCGCCGACACCTGCACGTACCGGCTCTTGAACCGGGGATCGGCCCAGCGCACGAACGGCACCTTGGCATTCACGCGCTCGAGCGTCACCACCTTCTGGTATCCGCCCTTTGCCTCGTTGATGTAGAGTCGCGATCCCGCGCTCAGGACATCCGCGATGATGCTGTCACGCACGCGCGCCGACACGCCCGCGCGTGGCGCCCAGAGCGACCGCACGGTCACGAAGCCGTTGATCACGGTGACGTTCGTGAGGCGGACCGTCGATCCCCAACCCGGCAGCGTGTCGCTCGGCGCGCGGGGCGGCGTCGCCGGCCACAGGATGCGGTAGTTCCACTCTGCGCCCGGCAGCCGCGCGACGACGACATCGGGGTGATACACGATCACGTTGTCGAAGTCGAGCCGTTGCGAGAGAAAGCTGCGCAACACGTACTGCAGCGAGATCGAATCCGCCTTCAGGAACGGATGGCCCGCACTGTCCGTGATCGATACCCGCACCAGCGTCGCACCACTCAGCAGGTTGCCGTGCATCGCGTCCACCTTCACGATGCCATGCGTCTGCGCATTCAGCAGGTCCACGACGAAGCGCCGGGAGCGCTCTCGCCCGAAGTCCGTGTTCGTCACGAGAAACGCAGCCACGACCCCGAGAATCGCAACCACGCTGAGCACCACGAGCAGGCGGAACAGGCGGCGGAGCATCAGTACGCCTGGCCGATCGACAGGTGCAACGTGAACCGGTTCAGGATCGCCCCGATGCCCGTCGATGTGCCCGTCGCCGAGTACAGCTTCGGGATGTCCAGCGGGACGATCTCCAGCTTGCCGTTCCGCACGACCTCCGTCACCACCGCGAGTTTTTCTGCACGCGAGGGATTGAAGCCCACGTCCACCCGGATTGGTCCCACCGACGTCAGGTACCGCACGCCGAAGCCCGGCGTGATGGCGCCCGTGCCGCGCACGAGGTCCGCGAGCGTCCGCACGCCGGCACCCAGAGGGTCCAGGATGCGCTCGCCCACCGCGGCGCCATCGATGAACACGGCGGCACTCAGGTCTGGCACGAACGCCAGCGGGAACCGATACTCGATGCTCCCTTCCAGCAGCGACGTGCCGCCGAGCGGCCGCGGCGTGAACTTGTCGTCCCCAAGCGCGCCGAATACGCCGTCCTTGGCCGCCGTATCGCGCGCCGTGTTGGGGTCGCACAGGTGCACGGCGTCGGAATTGACGTCGCAGGGCGCGCCGCTCGCCGTCGTGGCGTGCGCCAGGAAGCCGCGGGGCAACGTGAGAATGCGGGGGCCGAGCTGATTCTCCCCATATCCACGAACGGACTGCGATCCGCCGGCATAGTAGCGCTTGCGCGGATGCAGTACCGATTCGCTCATCGTGCCACTGCCGCCGAGTGGACGAACGAACCCGACGCGCAGGTGCGCCGCGAACACCGCGTTCTTCGGGCCCATGCGCGAGTACAGCGCTCCCTCCGCGTACGCCCTGTTGTAGCGATAATCGGATACCGTGAATGACGACGCGTGCTCGAGCACCGCCCGCGCCGTGTACCCTCGCATGGGGTTCAACGGCTGGTCCGACCGATCCACCTGCAACTGCGCGGTGACCGGCGACAACCGCTGGTGCGAGCGGAGGGCCGCGATCGACGTCGTGTCACAGACGCCGAAATTCACGCAGAAGTACGGACCGCCCGCTTCCACACGCGTCACCTCGAAGCGATAGGACAGGCTGGCCGGAGCACGCACCGCGACCGTGCGCGTGTAGGTGAGGTTCCCGCCATAGCCGCGGTCGATCACCACCGACGGAACGGCCCGACGCTGCGCGAACGCCCCAATCGCGAGCGCATTGCGCGGACGCTGGAGCCACGCCGGCTGCTTGAGCTCCACGCTCGCCTGGTACGTCGGCTGCAGGAAGTCGTTGCCGCTGCCGGTGATCGTCGTGTCATCGAGCTGGCGGTGAAACAATCCCCTGCCGTTCAACGAACCGGCAAGCAGGTTGCCCACCGTCGCGGAAATATCGAGACGCCGCGCGCCACCAAACAGGTTGTAGTGCGTAAAGCGGCCTTCCGTCTGCACGAAGTCCACCGTGTTGAATCCGCCGCCGATCCGCGCCTCGTGCAGCGGCGCCTCGCGCAGCAGCACGTTCACCGTCTTCACGCTGTCGAACGTCTCCGGCACGTCGAGCGCCGCCAGCTTGAACAGGTTCGACTCGTACAGGTTGCGCTGGCTCTCGATCATCGCCGAGCGGCGGAACACGTCACCCCGACGAAAGCTCAGGGAGTTGAGCACCGTCGCCGGCGCCACCTGGTTCGCTCCCTGGATCACGATGTCCCCCACCGTCGTGAGGTGGTTGGGTACGAGGCGCAGTTGCACACGCGCCGTGTGCGCCGGCTGATCCACCACGGTGGACGTATCCACGAGTGCGTCTGCGTATCCCAGGTCCCACAGCGCATTCTGGAACTGGAGTCGCGTGGAATCGAGCTCGAAGAGATCGAGCGGCCGCCCCGTCTCCACCAGCGTGAGCTGCTTCGCCTTCCTGGGCGCGAACAGCGTGGAGTCGTACGCAATGGTGACGTCCGAGACCACCGTCGGCAGGCCCTCCACGATGTGGAACCGCACCGCCACCTGCCCGTCGTTCACCTGCGTGACCGTGGTGTCCACCTGCGCCTCGCGATACCCCTCGCGGAAGTAGAACACGCGAATGCGGAGAACGTCGCGCTTGAGCTCCTGACGGTTCAGGTAGTGGCGCTCCTCGAACCCGCGATACGGGGTGAAGCGACAGAACAGCGCGAGCGCAAAGCTCCGGCACCGCGTCGGCTCCGTGTAGATGTTCGTCCGGAGCTCGACAAGGTCGATCGCCTTCGTCGCACCTTCGAACTGCACGGACACCACCTCCGGCGCCGGCGCGACATCACGAAGGCGGAGTTGGGCGGCAAGGGGAGGCGCAGCAAAGGCGCTCGCCACGAGCGCGAGCGCCAGTCGCCCCAGACGGCAGGACAGGTGCATGATGGAGTAATCTATAGCAAAGGATGGGCCCCCGGTGAGGCACAACCTCGGTCACCCACTGGGCCGAGCACGACTCAGCACTGGTGAATGGGCGTGCAGACAACCCACGACCCACTCCGCGACACCAGTTCGTCCCCCGTCCCCTCGCCGCTACAGCCCCGTCAGCAGCGCATCGTTGTTCGTCGTGTTCGCTATCCGCTTGATCAACCACTCCATTCCCGATTGCGGTGGCATCTGACCAAGCCCGCGGCGCAGCGTGTACACGTGATCCAGCTGGTCCGGCCGGAACAGCTTCTCCTCCCGCCGCGTCCCGCTCGTGGCAATGTCGATTGCCGGATAGATGCGCTTCTCCGCAAGTGAACGATCGAGCTTGATCTCGCAGTTGCCCGTGCCCTTGAACTCCTCGAAGATGATGTCGTCCATCCGCGACCCGGTCTCCACGAGCGCCGTCGCGATGATCGTCAGCGAGCCGCCGCCAGACGACGGCGCCACCGCGCGCGCCGACCCGAAGAACGCCTTGGGCTTCGCCATCGCCTGCGCATCCAGCCCGCCCGACATCGTGCGACCCGTACCGCGCTCCGCCGTGTTGTGTGCCCGCGCCATGCGCGTCAGCGAGTCGAGCACGATCACCACGTCCCGGCCCGTCTCCACCAGGCGCCGCGCACGTTCGAGCACCATCTCGGTGACCTCCACATGCCGAGCCGCCGGTTGATCGAAGCTCGACGCAATCACCTCACCCACGCCCCACGAAATCGCTTCGCTCACCTCTTCCGGACGCTCGTCCACCAGCAGGATCAACAGGCTCGCTGCAGGATGATTGATGGCGATGCCCTCCGTGATCGCATGCAGCAGCGTCGTCTTGCCGGCACGCGCTGGCGCCACGATGAGCGCCCGCTGCCCGTAGCCGATCGGCGCAATGAGGTCGATGGCGCGCCGGATCAGTTCCGAACCCGCCTTCGCCGGACGACCTGTCTCCAGGTACAGCTTCCGCTCCGGATACGTCGCAATGAGTGTATTGAAATCGGGGCGACGGGCGGCTTCCGCTGGATCACCAGCATTGATCTGCGTGATCTCGATCAGCGCATTGCGGCCCCGCGGATCTCGCCCGGTGGTCCCCGCCACCTCATCGCTCTTTCGCAGCGCGTACTGCCGCACGAGGTGCGGTGGCACATACGCATCACCGGGGTCCGCCAGGTAGCTCCCCTGCGCTCGGCGAATGAACCCGCCGTCGCGCGCCGGGTCGAACCAGCCCGTTGTTTCCCCAGTGGCCACGAGCGCAACGGGAGCCGCCGCCGGCCCGCCCGACGCCACACGGTCGGGCGGTGCCTGGCCCGGCTCGCGCCTGCCTCGACCCCGATTGCGCCGACCGCGTCGGCCGTTCTGACCCTGGCCTTCGCGTGGATGCGCCCCGCCAATCCCCGTCTCCGGTCGGCTGCGATCCGATGGCGACGGCGTGCCGCCGGTACTTTCGCCCGCCGCGGGCACGTCTCCCGTTGGTGCATTGTCCGGCTCGCGCATCGCGCGCTCGCCCTGCGCGTCGTGGCTCGCCTCAGCCTCGGGCATGCGCGGATCCGGACCGCCATCCTGCGCCACGGACGCTTCGCGATAGGGATTGTCCTCTGCGCCATTCTCGGCGAGAGGGTCGAGCTTTGGGCGCGTTGCGCGGCCGCGACGTGGAGGACGCCGGCGTTCGTTCATGCAGCTGTTGTCGGTCAGGGTGAATGAGCGCGCTCACGCATGGCGTGACCACGTCCTGCTGAAAGCGGTACTGCGTTCGCGGCATCGCGAGATTGCTAGCCACATGAGGAAGCCGTATGGCGAGTGCCACGACGGAACGCAAAATGTGACGGACTCAGTGACGCGATTCGGTGCTGTGCCTCATATGTCTGCCGGCGCGGAACCCTCACGCGGGGCCAGACGAAATTCCTGCCAGGGCGCGGCCATGATCTCGCCGCGTTCGCCCGTCGCTCACGGGCCACCGGGATCGCCCCGGTTCATTTTGTCGGCGGGACCTGACGCGAAGACCGTCGGCGCCACCGGACGCATCGAGTATCGCCACTCACCACGATTCGCGCAACCCACAGGGCCAAAGCCGACCAGGCGCTCCGGCCTGACTCACCTTGCCTGATGGACCGATGAGGCCATCTCCAGCCGACGCGACACGGTGACGAGGCGACGCGTCAGCTCCAGCATGCGGGCCAGCGCCGCCCGATGCTCATCCGCCATCGCCTCCCCCTCCAGCAACTGCGCCTCGGCCAGGAGCGCCGTCAGCGGATTGTTGAACGCGTGCTGCAGCGTGCGCGCGATCTCCCCGAGGGCGAACTGCCCACGGACGCGCGCCAGCTCGCGCACCGCCACTTCCTCGTCACTGTTGTAGTGCGCTGGCTCCGCCGGTACGCCAACCGGCGCCTCCCGCTCCGCCAGCAGGGCGCGCACGACCTTGTCCGCATCCGCCGACGGAAGAAGGCGAGCGATCAACTCGCGTGCGAAGGCGGCGTGCGGCTCCGTGACCGCGGCCGGTGTCAAGGTTCGCGGCGGCGGCCCGCTGCCCGCTCGACCCGAGTAACTTTCACCCATGTTCTCCTCCCCACCCGACGTGAACGCCGCCGTTTCGGACGCAGTGCAGGAATACCGGCAAGACGGCGACATCGCGGCATTGCTCGACCGCATGAAGGTGCTTTCCAGCGCAGCGGACCCACTCGCACTCGCGGCAGCGGCGGCCCCCTTTCACGACCTGCCGGAAGTCGTGATTCCGGCGTACGAAAGAATCGTAGCGGCTCGGCCCTCCGATGCGCAGGCGATGGTCATTCTGGCCAACGCCTACTGGCTTACCGGCCGCGGGGCCGACTTGGTCGGTGCCTTGGCAACGCGGGCCATGGCCGCCGACGCCGGCAATCGCGGTGCCTGGCACCTGTGGGCGCTGAGCGAATCGAACCCGCGTGCGCGGATGGAGCGGTGGGGGCAAGTGGCCGACCGATTTCCCGCGGACCAGCTTGCGCGCGCCGCGCTCGCTGATAACGCGGCGGGTGTCGCGGGCGCAGAACACGACCCGCTTGCGCTCGATCTCGCCGTTCGCACGTATGAAGGATTGTGGGCCGAGGCGAGCCGCGATGAAGAGCGTCGTGCGCTCGAGGAGACGATCGCGAAGTTGAAGGGGTGGGCGCTGTAGCGCGGATGCGCGGCGTTCCTAAGCGCTCTGTCCGCGCGCATCGCGCGCGCGTCCGCGATGTGGGACCAGTGTCTCGACGGCGCCAATCAGCTCCTTGAGCTCGAACGGCTTCCGGATCGACGGACACTTGCACGACAGGATCAGCTTGTAGGCACGCTCCGAGATGTCACCCGTCATGAACAGCGTCTGGTGGCGCAGGTGCGGTTGTGTCGCCGCGGCAAGTTCGAACACCACGTCGCCGCGCGTGTCCGGAATGCGCAGGTCGATGACCATGACATCCACGTGCTGCGACGATAGGACGGAGAGGGCCGCGTCACCGGATTGCGCCGCCACCACCTCGAAGCCGGCGCGCGTCAGGGCAATCGTGAGCGCGCGACAGATGGCGGGTTCGTCATCCACGACGAGCACGCGTACTGGCTCAGCGTACATCACGTCCTCGGTCTCGGTCATCTGGGCGGTGTGCGTGCGGATGCTGTTCCATCGATACGACCTCATTCGGGTTCCGTCACATCCTGCTCCGGCTTGACGCGACGGAGATGGTCGGCGAGCAATCGCACGAACAACTCCGGCGGTACGTCGCGCCGCAATTCCTTCGGGGCACGGCCAGTCCATTCCTGCATCAACTTGCTCAGCGTGTCCGGATCGGAGTAGCCAAGCTTGCTGCTGATTTCCTTCAACCTGCTGCCTGGCGCGCGCAACAACGTGTAGGCGCGCAACAGTCTTGCGCAGACGATGAGATGGCGCGGCTGGAGCCCGGCCGGCATCATGTGCCGGTAGAGCGATCGGGACGCCATGCCCGCCAACCGTGCCAGCTCCTGGCTGTTCTTCACCCGCGCCGGTGAGCGGAACAACTGCTCGATGGCGCGGGCCACGACAACTGGCAGCTGCCGTAATGGCGTCGCCAGCTCCTGCAACATCAACTCGGCCAACGGATGCGCCGGCACTCGCTCGATCAGCTCGAGAAAGCGCCGAGGGTCATCGTCCGACCGGTTCAACACGGCGTGCTGCA
>JACMOE010000805.1 GCA_014378185.1 Gemmatimonadaceae bacterium
GGCTGAATGGTCCCAGAAGTAACGCATCAGACTGCGACCAGGCGCGTATAGCGCTGTGAGCACGACTAGCGCCGAGCGGCGCTCCTCGGGCCGCCGGCGGGTATTCACCGCGACTGTGGTTACTGCGGTTAGCACGCGGCTGGCGAGCATGGTCGTGCTCACGTACTCACGGTCGCTAAGATCGCCGGCTCTCAGTGACCTATTCCACGCCAACGCGAGCGCCTCTCCCGCCTCCGGACACTCCCGAATAAAGCCATATGCCCAAACCTTCTTTGGCGCCGGACTTCCGCTCGCGATGACTTGGGCGGCGAGCCGGCAACTACTACGGAGCCGGTCCCATGGCGGTACGATCGGCTTGCTCGCCTGAACGCGATCGTCGAGCATGATCTCCTGGTCCACGCAGCGAGCCGCGCTTTGCACGATGTTGGGGGCGCTCGGATTGGACAAGATGGCTTGCGCAGCAGCACGCAACTGCTGCCGAGCGTCAGCTGGAAGGGCGCTTCCCGTGACAATGACTCGATCGTACACAATGGCGATTCGGCAGACACTGTACGTGCTTGTTCTGACGAAGTCGCTGTAGTCAGGATCTCTGCGATCGAACACCTGGACGAGCAGCAGCATCGCGCTGTAGACCCGGCTCTGGGGACTCGCCGATGCGTCGGCCATGATGCTCCGCGCGACGTTGAACAGCACGGAATCGCGAAAGCTCCACAGCCGGCTGTAGAGCGCTTCGAGCTGACTCGTATCAGTCTCCGCACGCATCTGCAGCCAGGCATCACCCGCAGCGACGCCGCCGGCGGCACCGCAGCCCACCACCGTCGCCCACGCCCATTCTTCCTTCCTGTCCGGCTTCCCCTTCTCGACGATCTGCGTCGCTCTCTTGCAGTTGGGTTCCTGCCTGCCCGCCTGCGCGGCGCCGTTCGAGACGTTGGCGCCGCCGATGGACACGACCGAAATGATCGCAAAGTATCTCAGGACGGTTGGCACGCTGCGCTCCATAGCTCGTAAGCTAGGTGCTGAATCTGCGCTCGTTGAACATTTTCGAGGAATCGTGCGTGTCGAACGCCTGCTGCAGGGATTCAGGAATCCACTCTCCCTCAGCAATTGCACACAGCGCTTCAACACCGGGAGTGCCGTGGATGCTACAGTTGGCCCGCTCTGGCTGTACACCGTGTCAGCGTCATCATGGGAATTGCGGCGTCACCTCTCAAGCGGCGCTCAATGGTTCCGTCCATGAGCGGCATTCAGGATGGGCCCGCGTATTGCGTCGCCAAATTCGTGCACGCACACGAACCGATTGGTGGCGCACATGCAGGACCGAACGGAGTTCGACAGCTCGACGCTGACGGCCGATGAATGCGCCGCCCTCACGGAGTACGCTGCGCGGGCTTCGTGGCCGGCGGGTTTCCAGATTTACGAACGCGGTGCCGCGGCGGACGGCGTCTTCGTTGTGTTGCGGGGGCGGGTGGTATTGCGAAGCCGAGTCCGCCCGGGCCGCGGGTTTGTGCCCTGGGTCGCCACAGCTGGCGAAACGTTTGGTGCGGAAGGCCTGTCGCCCGGTGCACGCTACGCAACCGATGCTCGCGCCGACGAAGAGACGGACACGCTGTTCCTGAACTCCGTACGACTTCGCACCTTCATGCGCGAGCAGCCGGCGCGCGCCCTGGTGCTGGTGGGCCAGATCATGGCAGAGCGCACGCTCCTGCTGGACAAGCTCCGCGAGCTCACGACCATGTCGGTGGAGCAGCGCATCGTGGCCGCGCTCCGGCGCATGGCCTCACACGACGGATTCCTGGATGAGCGCGGGCGCGTGGAACTTTGTACGAGTCGCTACCGGCTGCTTTGCGAACTGGTTGGTGCCACGCGGGAATCGGTTTCCCTGGTACTCGGGCGATTGACTGGCGACGGCCTGGTGGAGCGTGCGGGCCCCACGCTGTTCGTCGCACCCACGGCCAGGCTATTCGAGCGTATCGATGGAGGTACGGACAGGGCGGTCCCCGTGCAGCCGTTCCTCGAGATACCACCGACGACGCTCTCGTCCTGAAGCGCGGCGACCAGCGCGGCTCGTGGGTATATTTTCGTCCCCACGCCTCCCCAGCCGAATGCCGCCCGACGCCCCTTCCCAACTCTCGCCCGACGAGCTCCAGCGCTACCATCGGCACCTCATCCTGCCAGGCGTGGGTGAGGAAGGCCAGCAGCGCCTCAAGGCGGCGCGCGTCCTCATCGTCGGAGCTGGCGGGCTGGGTTCACCGGCCGCGTTGTATCTCGCCGCCGCCGGTGTCGGAACCCTCGGCATCATCGACGAAGACGTAGTCGAGCTCAGCAACCTCCAGCGTCAGGTGCTCCACGGCACACGTGACGTGGGACGCGCGAAGGTCGCGTCGGCCGAGACGAGATTGCGGGACCTCAACCCACATATCAACGTCGCCACGCTGCATGCGCGGCTGTCGAGTGTGAACGCCCTGGGTATCCTGCGTGACTACGACATCGTCATCGATGGCACCGACAACTTCCAGACCCGGTACCTCATCAACGATGCCTGCGTGCTGCTGGGAAAGACGAACATCTATGGGAGCGTATTCCGGTCCGACGGACAAGCCTCCGTGTTCTGCACCGACGAAGGCCCGTGCTATCGCTGCCTCTTTCCCGAACCAC
>JACMOE010000806.1 GCA_014378185.1 Gemmatimonadaceae bacterium
AGCTTGATTCGTCTGGCTTCATTTGCATGCGCCGGACCGCGCGCGCAAGGCGGTCGCCGAAAAGAACCCGGTGACATTTGCGCGACTCCGGGCGCTCGAGCAAGTTGCGCGCTCCCCCCGCCGCCATCCGGATTCCAGCCATTGTTGCTCCCATGCCTGACAACCACTCCCCAGCCCTCTCCCCGCCCGAATGGACCGGGGTACTCGGACAGCAGGACGGACTGGCCCACCTGCGAGAACAGTTCGGCACGCTCCCATTCTCGACGCACGCCATTGCTGCGCTTCTATTGTATGAGCAGCCCTTCGGCTTCACGCAGCAGGACGTGACCGACGAAGCGGAGGTCAGCGAATATTGCTCGGTGATGTCGGCGCAGAACCGCGCCTCCGGCGACCTTGCCACCGCGTCGAAGTTCGAATTGCTCGGCGGCCGGCATCGAGAGCGCGCGAACCGGATCGCTGCCCTGCTACCGCCAGCAGGGCATTCCCCTGCCTAGCGCCATGAACCTCGCCCCCGTGGTACTCGAGGGAGACATCGTACGTCTCGAGCCCCTCCGACTGGACCATGCCGAGGCGCTCAGCACCGTGGGACTGGACCCGTCGCTGTGGGCGCTCACCACCATACGCGTGCACACACCTGCCGAAATGCTGGCTTACGTCGAGGATGCGCTCACGGAACAACGAACCGGGGCATCACTGCCATTTGCCACCGTGGAGCGGGCGACAGGGCGCGTGATCGGCAGTACGCGATTCGGGAACATCACCCCCGCCCACCGCCGCGTAGAGATCGGCTGGACGTGGATCGCACCCGCCTGGCAACGAACGGCGGTGAACACGGAAGCCAAGCTGCTGATGATGAGTCATGCGTTCGACACGCTGGGATGCCGGCGTGTCGAACTGAAGACATCTGCGCTCAACCTGCGCTCGCGCAACGCGATGCTCCGAATTGGCGCCACGGAAGAAGGCACGTTGCGCCAGCACATGATCAATTCAGACGGATCGAACCGAGACTCGGTGTATTTCTCGGTTCTGGACAGCGAATGGCCGGTGGTGCAGGCACGCCTTCGAACCTTGCTGCATCGTGGCGGTCGCTGAACCATCGTTCGTGCGCCTGCCAGTCACTCAGCCTTCGTGTCTCGTGACACCCACGAAGTTTTTCAGGTCTCGCTCGACGTGGCGTCGCCACCGATGATCGAGGGCCACGAGAGTTCGCGTCCGTTGCGCTTGCCCTTCTCGACGACCTTGAGCCCTTCGGGGGCAATGGTCACCGTGTAGGTCTTGTCGCCCTGTACCAGTTCGCGCTTGATCGCCTTGTCCAGTTTGGTCGCCATGCCCGCCTCGCGGAATAGTGTGAAGTCGCGCGAAGGTTAAGGCGGACGGCCTGTTGATGCTAGTGGCCTCGAGCTTCCTCCCGCTCACGTACCGTCGAGTCCTCGCAGCCGCGCATCCAGGTGCGACCGGTCGGCAACGGCGGTTGCGAGCGGCCCATGACCGCCGAACTCCACGATGGACACCGAGCCGACGGGACAACCGAATCGATAGCGAAACCGCCCAACATCCACGCCGAGCAGCGCGCAGAGCAGTACGCGGATGGATGCCTTGTGGGACACGACGAGCACGTTTCCATCCATGTGCGAGCCCGTAATCTCCTCGATCACGTTGGTCATGCGCTGGGAGAGCGCGATAGCGGTTTCGCCGCCAGTGGGTGGGTTCCACGCCGGGTCGGCGGTCCATCGTTCATACTCGTCATGCCAATCGCGCGCGACAGCCTCGGCCGTGAGCCCGTCCCAGTCACCGTAGTCTATTTCCGCGAGTTCCTCATGCTCCACGATGGTCAGCCCCTTGGCTGCCGCTAAAGGGGTGGCGGTGTCGATCGCGCGCTTGAGCGGGCTGGAGTAGATGGCGGTCCAGCTCCGGTCGCGGTACGCTGCGGCGAACGCATCGGCCATCGCCACTCCCTCATCAGTGAGCGCAGGATCCAGCCCTCGGCCACAAAAGACGTTTGCGCGGCTCATGGCGGTCTGGCCGTGCCGCAGCAGGTACAGTCGAAGCGTCATGGGAGCACCTCTGGTGAGTACCGCGTATCCATTTCCACTCCGAAGCTAGTGGACTGTTTCAGGATTCTGGATAGTGTCCTGGGCATATCGTTTGCCCCGATGCGTGCACGCTGGTCGTCCGCACACGCACTCCAGCACACGGAGCACGATCATGGAAGGGGAAACCCTTTGAGAGTTGTACGTGGAGGAGATCAAGGATCTCTGGAGTGCCGAGAATCAGATTCTCAAGGCATTGCCGCGGTGATCAAGGCAGCGACCCATCCGAGCCTGCACGCTCGGCTACGAGAACCAGGCCGTGTTGCTCCAGACAACTCTCGATGAGGAGCAGCAGACGGACCGTGACATCAGTCGGTGAATATCGACGCGGATCAGGTACCACTGGTAATTCGACGCTCCTGCCAACCCTCTTGCGGCGGGCGGAACTGCGGGAAGCGCTGAGTCCGCCATTCCCTTGGCAGGAAAACTGCCCTTCGATGCCATGTCATGAGAGAGCCGAACGAGTTCCGGGGAGCAACTGCGTCACGACCCCGACGCGCCGAGGCCAGGCATCTGCTCGTGATTGTGAACCCGCAAAATCGCGGCGGCCTCGACGCCCTCGCTCCAACGCTCGCCGTACTGCGGGATACCGGCCTGGAGCCAGAAGTTGCGGAGACCACTGCGCCGCGACACGCTGCGACGATCACCGTGGCGCACGTAAGTATCGAGACCGACCCACCTCGCCCGATGCAGGCCGACGGTGAATTCCTGGGGCTGACGCCCCTTGAGATTTGCGTCGAATCGAGCGCGGTACGCGTGCTTGTTCCCAATGCGGCACTGCGTCGCTGGCGGATACCTCGCCTCGCGGCGACATGCGGCCACACAGAACAGCTCAAGTGCTGGACGCCATGACCAATCCCGGCACCCGCATGC
>JACMOE010000807.1 GCA_014378185.1 Gemmatimonadaceae bacterium
CCAAGGCGAGCCGCGCCGAGATTGAGATGACGCACGTCCTCGCCCTTCAAGGTGCTGGCCTTGCGAATTGCCTCCACGCCGCGGTGGCCGCCGGCGTGTGATGCGCTTCGCGCAGGACAGCGCCGCGGGTGGCGGCGGTGGCCATCAGGCCTGTCGGCCTTCTCCTGGCGCTGCGTCGCTGACGCTTTCTCGCGCGTCGCTTCGCTCACGGCCGCGTCCCGCAGCCGCCCGGGCACCTCGCTTCTCGAGCTCGGGCCCAGCCAGGCGCCGGCGCTCCGCGCCGCGCATTGCCTGCGGTTCTCACCAGCCAGCGGGTCTGCTCATTCCCATCGTCGTGCGCCCAAGCCACGCATCCTGGCCCGGGGGCGCTCACGGTCAAGGGCCGCTGCGCTGACCCCCTCCCCCGTTCGGTGCTCGCCTTCGGCTGTGCTCCGCATGCGGCCTCGCGGCTCTCCCTTGACCCCTCGCTTGTTCCCCCACGCCTGGTTCGCGGTACGGCGAACGACTCAGGGGAACGATGGAACTCACGCCCCCATACCTCGTGAGTCCTGCAGGTAGTCCACGGACGGCTCCCGATCTAGGGGCCCGATGTGCACAACCCAAGCCGAGAGGGCAACACGAAGCCTTCGCAACCAGCAACGCAAGTCATCTTCATTGGAGTCTCAAATGCACGCGTTTGTCGTCGACCGCAATCCCGTTTCGTTCTCCCGCGCACGCACCGAAGCGCGCTCGGATCGCGACCCACTCACAGAGGATCAGCTGCGTCGGGTAGCGCCTTCCATCTTTGCCGAGGAAGCGCACGACAGCCGCTCGAAGCGCTACACCTACATCCCGACGATCTCCGTGTTGCGCGGCCTGCAAGGCGAAGGCTTCGAGCCGTTCATGGTGGCTCAAACGCGAGTTCGCGATGATTCGCGACGTGAGCACACCAAGCACATGTTGCGGCTTCGCCATCGCTCGCAATCCGTTGCGCTCGACACCAACGAGATCATCCTTATCAACAGCCACGACGGTTCGTCCGCGTACCAGATGCTGGCCGGCACGTACCGCCTGGTCTGCCGCAACGGGATGGTCTGTTTCCGAGCTGACGAGGACATCAAGATTTCGCACAAGGGCAATGTTGGCGAGCGCGTGGTCTCGAGCGCCTACGAGGTGCTGGATGGGTTCACGCGCGTTGTCGAGGAGCGCGAGGGGATGAAAGCGTTGACCCTCAACGCCGGCGAGCAGTCCGCCTTCGCGCGCGCCGCGCTCGAACTGCGCTTCGACACGGACAACGGCAAGGCCACTCCGGTCACCGAGGCGCAGGTGCTTGCCGTGCGTCGGTCCGAAGACCGCGCGGACGACCTGTGGACGGTCACCAACCGCGTGCAGGAAGCACTCGTGCGCGGGGGGATCGACGGGCGCCTGGCCAATGGCCGCCGCGCCGCGACGAGGGCGGTACAGGGCATCGACCAGAACGTGAAGCTCAATCGGGCTTTGTGGGTGCTGGCCACCGAGATGCGCCGCATGAAGGAATGAGTCCACGCGCCGCCGCCGGCCGAGGCCGGTGGCGACCACTTCGTACACGCTGGCCTGGGTAGACAGGGCCGAGATTCACTGGAGATGACATGCTGTTCAAAGACCTGCCCATCTGGGCGCACTTCTTTCTTCCTCACGACGACGATGTCTGCCGCAAGACCGGTCCCACGACGGCCGTGGATCGCTCGTGCGCGCCGGGCTTCTGTTTCACGGTGCGACCCGAACAAGACTGCGACCTGGCAATCCGCAAGGCCGAACCCGTTGCGCAGACGGCCGCCACGAACTGCGTCGGGAGCTGACCCATGCGAGTCGCCCTCGATCAGCGCCACATCACCGGCGGCCGCGCTTCGCGCGATCGCACGATGATCCACGCCATCGACTCGCTCGGAGACTTCCCGCACGATCGCGAAGCAGGTGGGCCCTTGGACGCTCCCGACGAGATGCCCGCCGGCTCTTGCAATAGCGTTGAGGTTCGGCGCGGGCCCTGGCACCTGAACGACGGCCGTGGCGTCCTCGTCGCCAGCGTGACCCATGTCCCGCGCGACGGCTCGCAGCTGGCGGGCGGCCATTTCTAGGCGCGTCAAGCGACATGAGCAGCTGCTGCTCGCCCCGGTAGTTCGCGACATGGATTTCCGTATTCAACACATGGAGACATGGGCCAGTCGGCAGGAGCGCATCGCCGCGTCTGTTCGGCCCGGATCCGTGGCCCGCGGCTCGCACCCCGATCCGTCAGGGACTCGTGCCCGCCTCGAGGGCGCGGAGCTGGTGCTCGAGGCGCTGGCCGCGAGCGCCCGGTGCCGGGCCCGCGCTGTCGGACGGTGTACCCCGCAGGCGGTGGCCGTCGCGCGCGCCGCCTTGGCTTCGC
>JACMOE010000084.1 GCA_014378185.1 Gemmatimonadaceae bacterium
AGCCGTCGGGCGTCTACTGCTTGTACTCGATCCACAGCAGCTCGAGGGTCACGCCCTTGTGCTTCAGCTCGCCATGGATCGTCGCCCATTCTGGCGCCGCGCGGCCTCGGGCCGCGGGCACGTCGGTCGCGAACAAGCGCGCCTCGACCGCCGCCTCGTCGACCTCGGGCGGGGTCGGCCACGGCAGCCCCGTCCCGCGGAACCGGCGGAGGTAGTCATTCACGGTGCTCTGGGAGAGCCCGAGAGCGCGGGCGATCTCACGCTGGCTCCGGCCCTGGTCGTACGCGAGGCGGAAGGCCTCAAACACCTGTCGCATGGGAAGTCGCTCTGCTGTCACTGCCTCGCTCCGGATGGAAGTCCCGGAGGAGTAGTGCCGGCGGTGAGCGCCCGGGACCTACGTCATGCCCTGATCGGCTTCAACCGAAACAGGTGATCGGCTTGGACCGAAACGAGTGATCGGCTTGGACCGAAACGGGTGATCGGCTTGGACCGAAACGAGTGATCGGCTTCGACCGAAACAGGTGATCGGCTTCACCCGAAATGGGTGATCGACTTCGGCCGAAATCCGCAATGTACGCGTAGTCCTTCGCCGCTTTCCCCCGATGCCCCCGCATCGCGGCCGACATCGCCTTTTGCACGACGTACGCTCCGAGCGTCGGGACGCGGACGCGCCGCGGCGGATCCAGCAACGCATGCACGTCGGTGCCGACCTCCATCCATCGCCACGACTGGAGGAGCATCTGCTGGCCGGGGTAGCCCTGCGCCATAAGCCCGGGCTGCCCAACGATGCTGACCGGCCGCCGCGGCTCTCCTTCGGTCAGGAAGTCGATGGGAACGGTGAGTCCGTCAGCGTTCCGGTACACCATCCACACGGCCACCTCCTCCATGTCGGAGATCGGGTCGCGTTCGAACCCAGCGTCCCTGGCGAGTTCAAGAAGCGTCGGACGATCGCGTGTGAGCAACGTGTGCGGCAGCGTGACATCGATGTCCTCGGTCATGACGGCGCCGCTGTCATTCGCCTCGGCGAGATAGAGTGCGTGCACCCACCCACCGACGAAGACGATCTCGTCGACGTACGGCTGCAGCGCGATGAGCACGCGCGCAAACTGTCTCGCGGCCAGCTCGCTCATCCGATACTGCGCTCGACACGCGCCACATCGTCCGCCGTCATGCTGAGGTCAGGCGCGATGCGAGAGCGCAGCAAATGCACGGCCGCTTCTGCACCGCGAACCGGGTAGTGCACCAGGTCCAGGAACAGCTGCAGATCGGAGACGACCGGCAGCGCATCAATCGACCGCTTGCCAATGAAGGCCGCTCGGCCGTACCAGGGCTCGAGCACGCAGAGCGCATGTGTCTCAGGCACCGGTCCCTGTACTTCGGTCGCGTGGACGGAGGCAAGCGCCGTGGTCAAGTCCGCGGGAGAGTCTGGCAGGGCATACACAGAGGTTGTGTTCTCGTGCATGACGTGCCCGATCCGACACTGCGCGCCACTCAGCAGCGTCAGCGCCCATGGCATCGCGGTCGTCTGCCACGTCTCGGCAAGCCGGCGTTCCAGCTCCCGCTGTGTGAACGGGACGATGAAGGTGCGCCGTCGCGATTTCTTCCACGTGTACGCGGCGCTCCACTGCACGAGCGCTGAGGCCACATCGGCGAGATGCAGATCGTCACCGGTCCCCGCGATGTAGCCACGCTCGAACAACTCCTCGCTGACATCCCATGCCCAACCAATGGCGATCCCGGTGTCCCGTGCCAGCGCCGTCACGCTCTGCGGTACGTGCGGTGTCTCGAAAAAGCGCCGCAGGACGAGCGACGCCTTCTTGGCGAAGGGGTTCACGTGTCGTTCGACGGGGATCGACGCACCCCACTGCCGTGTCGACGCCCCATCCAGTTCAATCCGCACACCGGGTAGGCGCAGGGACAGTGCGCCGGTCATGTCCGCGTAGTTGATGCCGCGCTCGCGCAGCCACGCCCGGCGCGACGCCTCGATACGCGGGAGCAGCAGGAGCAGCGGCGGCCGATTCCGGGTCATCCCCAGCTGGTCCAGTCGGAGATCGAGGTCTTTGCTCCAACGCCGCTTGACCTCGACCGGGAGCAGATGGTGGCTGCCGTCGACCGCGAGCGTCAGCGTGACGTCGGCTGCTGCGGAAGCCGCCGGAGCGGGCGTTTCAGGATCAGACAGCGCCGCGACAATACCTTGCCCGGCAAGCAGCGTGATGAGTCCCGCTAGTGCGGCGTCCGAGTCGACCGGAAGTTTCATTTTTTAAAGTTGTTTCGTTTTTTCCCGAAACACAAGAATCGAGCAAAAACCGCCACAGCCCTGCGCGTGTCCCTTCACCCATCATCCTCGATCCGATACCCCATCGCGCGATACCCGCGCTGCCGTTTGGCCCACATGCGCTCGAGCGCCGCGTGGCCGGTATCGACGAGATCATGGATCTGCACGTCCGTCTTGCTCGCATGCTCCCGATGCAGGCGGCCGGCGTACTGCTGGAGGACGCCTTTCCACGACACCGGCATGGCAAGCACCAACGTGTCGAGCGCCGCATGGTCGAATCCTTCGCCAATCAACTTGCCCGTCGCGAGGAGCACCCGCGGCGCGTCCGGCGCGAGCGACGCCAGAGCGGCCATCTGCGCCGCGCGCAGCTTCGCCGACATCCGTCCATGCAACACCAGTGGTTCGACGACCGTCGCGGCGATGCGGTCGCGCAGCGCGTCCACGTGCGCCGTGCGTTCGGTGAGCACCAGCACCTTGCGACCGCTGCGATAGGCACGCGACACCAGGTGGACGAGCGCGTCCGTTCGCCCGGCATCACCGGCGAGCTGCCGGAAGACCTCCTGAATGTCGGCGACATCCGTGAGCGCATCGGGCACACGGCGACGCGTGACCAGCGCCGCGCACGACGATGGCTGACTGCCCGACGGTGTCGCGCGATGCCGAATCGGCCCGCACTGCTGATACACGAGCGCCTGCAATCCGTCGCGCCGCTCCGGCGTCGCGGTGAGCCCGGTCACGAAGCGCGCGCGGACGCGCCGGAGGATCGCGGTCACCGACGCTGCGCCCACGTGGTGACACTCGTCCACGATCACATGGCCGTACGACTCTACGATGGAATCGACCGCACCACGACGCACCAGCGATTGCATGACGGCCACATCGACGCGTCCCGTCAGTCGCGATTTCCCTCCACCGGCGGAGCCAACGGCCACGTCGCCCTCGTCGACTCGGAGAAAGGTCTGCAAGCGCTGTCGCCACTGCTCCAGCAGCGACATCCGATGCACCAGCACGAGGGTGTTCACGCCCCGCGCCGCGATCAATGCGGCAGCGACGACCGTCTTTCCGAACGCGGTCGGTGCACACAGGACGCCCGTCTCGTGGGCCAGCATCGCATCTACGGCGCGCTGTTGCGCTACGCGCAGGGTACCGCAGAACGCCATTGCGATGGACGTGCCCACCGTCCGCTCGTCATCATACACACACGCGACCTGATGCGCGGTGAGCAGCGCGGTGAGTGCGTCCTCGCAGCCACGCGGGAGCGCGATGTGCGCGGGAAAGGGCTCGGCCATGGCAATCAGGCGCGGCACGTTCCACACCGAGCGCCGCATCGCCTGCGCCTCGAAGTACGCCGGATTGGGGAACGCCGCGAGCCGGATGATGCGATTGCGGAGCGGTTGCGGCATGTCGGCGGTGGCGACGTACAGCTGGTTTGCCCGCGTCACCACGACCGATGTGGGCATCGGTAGACCTGCGGGCGTCAGACTGGGCACGTCGCGACGCCACGGGAGTGATACTTCCTCGTCATCGCCGCTCGCCAGATCAATCGTCACATCGAGCACTGACGCGCTCCCGACGGCACGATGGACCGCGACCGTGATCGCGCGCGGGTCCATCGTCACGACCGATGTGAGATACTGCCACTGTTCAACGTAGGGCTGTAGCGCGTCGTCCACAAAGACGCTCTGCCCCTGCGTTCTCGCACGCTTCTGCAGCGGCAGCGCGATCAGGTTCCCGAATCCACCGGCCGGCATGGTGTCCTGATTCGGAAAGAGGCGATCATAAGACGACAGCGCAAGTTGCCGCGTACGCGCGCACGTCGCGCTGAGCAGGGCGTCGCCGAGTGCGCGCGCGTCACGCGCCCGGACGGCGCGGGTGAAGAAGATCCACGCGTGCGCCCCGGCGCCGGACCGCGAGATCTCGAGCGAGACCGGCACACCGATGTCTCGGCACGTGCGTGCGAAGGCCCGAGCGTCGTCGCGCCATTCGGCATCGTCGAAGTCGACGGCGAGGAACCAGCAGGTATCATCGGACTGCAACGGATACACGCCGACGACCACTGTGCCAGCGAGATGATCGTAGATGACCTGATCTGTCATAGGCAGCAGGCGTCGGTGCGAACACGCGCTGCACTTCACGCGGGGCTTTTCGCAGATGCCAGGGCGCCACTCGTTCCCGCACGCGGGGGCGTAGCCGGACTTCCCCGTTTTCGACTGCTCCCATCGCAGGGCGTACACGTCATCCCGCCCGCGGAAGAGCCGACGCATCAGCGCGACTTTGTCGTCGGTGCTCAGCCGTGCCGTGGAAGATCGCGACACGGGTGCCGTGGAAGCAGCGTCTGGCACGCGCCACGCGATATCGTTCGCGTCAAGTAGCGCGGTGAGCCGCGCGATCTCGGCACGAAGTGCAGCGTCATGCTCGCGCGGATTAGCACGCGATGGGTGTCCGGAGCGATGCCTCGTGAGCTGCAGCGTATACGTCGCCCCGCGCGACGTGCACGATCCTGTCGCCGACGGCCTCAACATCCCACACCGTCTGACTCCCGTTCCAGATCAAGGCAGATGTCCATGCACTGAAGCGCCGTGAGCGTGTTGCCGTCATTGAAGCGATGACCACGGGCGATCGCGACGGCATCTGCGTCGGCTAGATCAGGAGCGTCGCGCATCAAGGTCCGAGAGCATGACCGACAAGGCTGCAGTTTCCCATGACGGAGATGATGCAACATAGCTCACAACAAACAAGGTGAGGGCCACGCCGCCGTCGCATGTCCGACAAAACAAGAGGGGCGACCTGTCAAACGCAGGTCGCCCCTCGTTACCGCGCTTTCGCACGGGCCTTTCATGGTTGCATCGTTCACCGACACGCGCGGAGTTCCCGCCATGCAACACGCTAATCCACAACAACTCTCAATAGTAGCACGGGCGGGACACGAACCTGCGACCCCGGCATTATGAGGGGGCCGGACCGGGCTCGAAGCGACGCTCTACCGGGGTGATCTGCTTCACGGCTGAGCACGCTTGCGCACCGAGGGTTACGCGACTGTCGGCGGCGTGCGCGTCGGCGTCGGTATCGGGTCAGACCGCTTCTGCATGTCCAACTTCAGGAGACCAGGCGGCTGCGTGGAGACCGCGACCGCCGTGAGGAACCCGAGTGGGACGGTCACGTACGGCGCGAGCGCATCGCCGAGGACGGAGAACATCCATGCGGCGGCGCCGCTCGTGAGGAACGCGACGGTGAACGTGATTACGCGGAATAGCCGCTGCGCCGTCGGTGGCAGTTGCGGCCCGGCGGCCCAGATGCCGTCGACCCAGAGCTCGGCGCCGAAGAATCCAAGACCGAGCGTCAGGTTGCCGACCAGCTTCGTGGTGCCCGGCCGCCACTGTACCGCGATGAGTACCGCGGAATGGCGGGGAGCAACCACAACGCCCAGACCAACCATTCGGCGAACCGGAGCTCGGCGATGACACAGATGACGGCGGTGCCGACGCTGGACACTGGAGACGAGCCCTGACACGAGGAGGCGGTCACGAGGGTGGAACGATGTGCGGGCGATGACTGACGCCGCGAAATGCTGCGGCGCGCTGCATCACATGTCAGTCGCGCCGCACAGCAGCGCACTCACGTCGGCAGTGACTCGACTTGGTGGCCGATGTATCGGCGAACGCGCTCGTGATCACCGTCGTCGGTCCAGAGCACGATCCCGCGCGCGCGGCACACGTGGGCGATGTGGACGTCGAGCCAGAAGCTTCGGCGTGCAAGTTCCGCCATATCGTGACCCGCACGGAGCATGTCAGCCACGCGCAACCCAGTGCCGGACCATTCCGCTGGCGAGGCGACCAGTCGCCGCCGCTCCGGCACGACATCGACAAAGCGCTGCTGAAGGGCACGTGCTTCCTCGTGTGTTCGCGCGCCCTGCTGCAGTTCTGCGATCACGGGCATCAAGACGACGAGTTCCGTCCCCGAGGCGCCGAGCGCCGCCCGGATCGCGGCCGCTCGCGCCGTGCCGCGCAGAATCTCCACGTAGCCGTTTGTATCCAGCGCCCGAAGTGGCACGGACGTCAGGTCTCCAAGTACGAAAAGTCCGGGATGCTACCGAACGCGTCATCCAGCCCGTGCAGAATCGCCGCGTTCTCCGCGGCATTCCGCAGCGCAGCATTGACGGCCTCCGACTTGTTTTTCGCGCCTAGGGAGACAACGGCGGCATCGAGCAAGAGCGGGTCGACCAGGAGCTGCATGCGCTCTCGTCCCTTCTTGGTCCTCCGCGCCAACCGGGAACCGGTGTCCTCGACAACCACGGCGCCCCTCGTCATGGCAGGGCCCTTCTTTACCACGGTAACCGTCTTGCCCGGGGCGCCCGTTTTGCCCGAGGCGCCCGTCTTGCTTTCTGGTCCCCTCTTGATGGGGGTGCCCTTCTTACTCGGTGTGCCCTTCTTCGTCCCGACGCCCATTCGGCCTCCCGGAGGGATGTACGAAATGGAAAATAGTGTGTATGCCACGCGGTGGCCAGTGTCGCGAAAGCGGCCGCAGGCGCGTTGTCGCACGGCGGCGGTGGGCTGAGGCGGTCGGCCGGCGCAGATGGCGGCGATCCGGCATCGTCACGCGACGGCTCTCCCAGATGAAGCAAATCCGTCATCGCCGCATCCCGCGTCGCCTGGGCGTCGCGGGGCCCGCACACGGCGGTAGACGTCGTCATTTAGGACGCTTGTCGACGCGGCCAAGAGGACCACGGTCAGCGTGACGGAGGCCACATCCTCGACCGGTTGGTCCACCGTGCCCACCGGATCACCCTCACCGGCGGCTCCCTTCTCCGCCTCGCCGAACCCGATTTCGCCGATCCCACCGCTGACGAACCCCGCGTCCGTGCCCCCACGTCACCCCTGATCGACATCGACCGAACCGGGTGATCGACATGAAGCGAAACGACTGATCGGCTTGGACCGAAACAAGTGAGCGGAATCAGCGCCAGGAGCAGCGGCCCATGCTCACCGATTGCACGTGGCGCTGGGCGTGCCATGGGTGGGCACGGGAGCGCCGGAGGTCGCGCCGCGATAGCGTGGTTCGAATTGTTCGTGCACCCGTCTTTTCGGAGGCTGGTTCGTACAGATGCAAATCGTCGGTGGTTGTTGTGTGGCAAGCATTTGACCAGCGGATATCGCCTCGGTGGAGACCTCAAATCCGGTCACCGATCGACACTTCAAAACCGGCCACCAGACCGGCGCGCTGCGACTGGGTTGGCGTGCGGTGGCGGCCGAGGCGTCGGGCGCCGGCTGGGAGTTTGGTCCTCCAGCTGCGCGGGCCGCACGCGAGGACGTGGGCGTGGTGGAGGAGGCGGTCGAGGGGCGCCGTCACGGCCGCGGTGTCGCCGAGCAGTTTGCCCCAGTCGTCCACGGGGCGGTTCAAGGTCAGGATCGTGGACGCGCGTTCGTAGCGGCGCATGATCACTTCGAGCAGATCTTCGGCCGCGGTGGCGGGCAGTTTGCGCATGCCGAGATCGTCGATGATCAGCAGGGGCACGGTGCCGAAGTCCGCGATTACCTCTTTGCGGGTCCCTTCGCGCGTAACGTCGGTGAGCTCTTCGATCAGCACGTATTCCTCGCGGCTTCTGCGCTGCAGCCTCGATTACCGTTCCACTTCGTGAGCCACCGCGACGACGCCCCTCGCTAGGTGCGTGACGGCGACGTCGATGCGCCTCCCTTGCCTGATCGCGCAGCCGACGCGAGGGGACGGCTCTGAGCGCCCGACAACGGTTGCTGCCAAATGTGGCACTGTCATAATTGGCAGAGCCCCCGCTGCCCTGTATCGTGGCCCCCCAAGCCAGGATCGCCTGCCACTCAGCGGTCGGCGTGCCCTCGGGGACGTCCCGCTGCCGCCACGTCTACTCGGGGCTCTCCGCCTCGAATGCGATGTCGAGGTGTTCGAGGATACGATTCTCGATCTCTGCCCGTATCGCGAGATCGGTGATCGCTCCGATCCGGCTCACGAGACGCGTCTTCGCGATGGTGCGAATCTGCTGCGGCATCAGGATCAACTCGTACTTTGCCGTCACCATCCCTTTCGGCAGCACGACCTCGAACGAGTACACCTTGCGCTTCTTGCCCTCTGCCTTGGTGCACGACAGCACGGTTAGGAGGGGAAAATTCGCATTGAAGCCGTCGTTGGACACCACGAGAACGGGGCGGCGCTCGCCGCCTTGCTCGCTGCCGACCGCCGGATCCAAATCCGCCCAGAATAGGTCCCACCGCGCCACAACACCGAGAGAAGCCACTACGCGTCACATCCGTCGGCGACGGTCACGTCGAATGCCGTGGTGGCGGCCGCCATCTCCGCCATGAACGTTGGGTCAGCGGCCGCCTCGACGTACGCGGCGTACACCTTGGCCCGGCGGATCTCGCGGAGATGCGCGATCACGGCCTCTTCAATGAACGCTGCTTGGCTGGCCGCGACGCCGTGACTCACCATGCGCATGATCGCCGTCGACACGCTCTCGTGGAGGTGCACGGTCACTTTTTTGAGTGGGTCCGCGGCGGACGCCGTCCGGCGTCGGCGGATGGCGGGCGCGGTCAGCACAGTCGTAGTCATCTGAGCTCCAGTCGGAGGGGCGTACTGAAGGAAGGTTACCCTCCCTCAAGTATGGCGTCAAGACTGGCGGTACTGCCAGCCTTGGCTGAAAGTCTCGGTCCGCGGCTGCGCCAGGTCGAGTGACGACCTCGGCCCGCCGCCGACGCCAGGATCTTCGGCACCGCCAGGCGGCGCTCCCTCGGACGCCGTGATCCGTCATCGCTTCAGCATCGCGGCCCGCACACGGCGGTCGACGTCGTCATTCGGAGCGCTTGTCGACGCGGCAGAGGGGAACGCGGTCAGCGTCATGGAGGCGATCAGCCGAGCTACCGGCCGAGAGTCGGTCGAACCGAAAGTTCGAGAGGCTGGGTCATGGCATCGCATTCCAGCGTGTCAGAGCCCTGACGGTCCGACTCTTATGCAAGACTTTCAAGCGCACAGTAGAACACGTCGCGATCACGGCACACGAGCATCGGCGACCCGCCTGTGGCGGTGCCATCCTCGACCGGCTGGTCCACCAAGCCCACCGGATCATCCTCACCGGCGGCACTCTCTGCCGCCTCGCCACACCCGATCACGCCGACTCTCCCGCTGACGAACTCCGCGTCCGCGCCCCCTCAAACACCCTTGATCGACATCGACCGAACCAGGTGGTCGACGTAGAGCGAAGCGACTGATCAACTTGGATCGAAGCGAGTGATCGGAATCAGCGAAAGACGCAGTCTCGTCAGTCGCGCACGCCAACACGGCACCGCGAACAGCGGAAGGCAGGGCTCGTCCGCTCGACCCTCACCGCTCCGTCTGAGCTCTGAATCCATCGGGTGGGGAATTTGAGACGATCACTGCCTGAGGAGTTTCAGACGATCGTTGACAGCAATGACGGCTCCGCACGCTGCGTCCCAAAGAAGGCCGCGTGACGGCGATTGACGCGCTTGGATCGGCATGCGCCGGGGCCAGATCGCGGTGGTGCCGGACACGGTAGCCGTTGCAGATGTCGCAGGGATGCATGATCGCTGCTTCAACACCGCGCTGAGATGACAACGCATGCGCACGCAAGACAACGCTACGCGATCATTGATGCACGTAGGAGCCAACACACTGGCACCGGCTTGTCTTCTGGAAAGCGCATCAACGGCACCATAAATCAACAACTTGGCAACGCCTGAACACGGTTGATTACGCCGGACTGCATCAATCGCAGTCGGCCGGTCTTGGGTCGCACGCTGCATCAACCCGCATCGACAACGTCGTCACGTTGGTCCCAGTCTCGAGTCCCACCTCGGCCAAAGTTGCGACGTGCCTGCAGACCCCCCGACTCTGCTGGTCATGACCCAACACACTCCGAACCTCGACGCACCAATCACGTGGGTGCAGCTTCTCACGGCGTTCAATCAGCCCGTTGAAGCGGGAACCGTATCGCCAAACTCCGCAGCGATTCTCCTCAGTGCGCTGCACACGTCGCTGACCTCCCTCATAAGCGGCCCGGGTGGACGCGAGGTAGACCGTCTCACGTTCGAGGCTGTCGATCTTCGACCGCTTTTGGCTTGCGCTCCAGCGCACGCTCGTGAGCGGGCAACCCGCGCAAACAACCAGCGTCCAGGAAACGCCGAAACTCGTGTGTGGCAGGCCCTTGGCGCAGCGCTGCCCGAGCTTTTCGGCGACGGCCCCGTCACCGCGTCACAACGCGCAGCACTGTGCGGCTCGCTGTGGCAACCCCTGTTCACAGCGCTCAACGGTCAGCCGCACGAGACGGTGCACCGGCGCTACCTCACGCTCCTCGCTGAGGGGCTTCGCCGGCATGCGGGTATCGAGGGACCGTCACAGCTTCCTGCATCCGCAGATGCTGGCGACGTGCTCATGTCCGCCGCGGGACTGGACCCGAAGCACGGCATTCCCAAAGCCATTCACGCGTATCGAGTGGCGGTACGTGCGCTGCCCAGCAGCAAACTCGTTGCGATGGGCGCTCCACTGTGGACTGAGGCACGTGTGGCAAAGCGCCACGTCCGGCGCCTTGGGCGCCTGACGGGTACGCATGAAGCGCTCCTGCAAGAACAGCTGCCACTTCTGGCGGACTTGCTGCTGGCGTGGCGTGAAGTGGCTGCCCCAGCGCTTCGAGCATCATCTGTCCCCTCTATGGAGGGCGCGATGTTTCGCGTCGCCGGGCTGCTTGTCGAGATGTGAGCCGCGGGCGCGCTTGGCACCATCGATCTACTGACACTTCGGCCGCTTGATCTCTGGGATCTGAGCCTGCCCTGCACGCGACCTGCGGATGCGAGTAACGCGAACCGGAACGTCAGTGCTGCACGTGATCGGTTACTCGCAGATCGTCTTGGTTCCGCCGCAGCCGCGGTAGCCGCGAGCGAGGCTGTACAGTCGCTCCCCCTTGCCGCGGCTGTCGCGGAGTGGGGAGAGATCGCCCAGCTCGTCCCACGCCAGCAGCCGAGCGGTGCGCAGTTCAATGTGGGACGTGGGCTGGTGACGGACATGACCATTCTGTGGATCATGGCACGCAGCGTGTACGAGCCGATTATCCGCGCCAACGGATCGCCGCAGGTCGTCGCCGAATTCGAGGCGACACAGGTCCGGGCGCATCAGGTCGAGGAGCATTTCGCCCAGTTGCGAACTTCGAGCGGTGAGCCGAGTGCGAAAGACAAGCGCCTCGCTGTACGGCTGTGCAGCACCCCGATCCTTACCTGTGTCGTGCTGCCATGGTGGACTCTGATAGAGCTCCCCAGGCTCGCTCGGGCGCGTGAGAAGGAGACAGCCGACCATACCAAGAATCCACTCGTCTTGCATCACGCCAGAAATGCGAGGCAGGCGGAGCGGGCATATATCAGCGGGCTTGAATCGTGGGCGATGCAGGCTGTTGGCACAGCAGACCCATTGCGCCGCGCACAGTTCGCGTATGGCCGCGTTGGGCATGAGTACTCGTTCGACTGCCAATGGGGTGAGGACGGCACGCTTCTGCGCGTGTTGGGCGTCACCTCACGCTTTTCAAGCTTTGGGATGCCGGACAACCAGGGCGCCCGACTGAAGCAGGACAACATCGCCGAGCGCAACTGGACGATGTCGCAGGGCATTCTTGACCACGAGTGGTTCGCAACCTACCTGCGCGATGCGTGGATGCCTCGCCTTCGATCGCGCGGCCTGATTGGACCGGACGTCACGCTGAAGCAGGCCCTTGAGAGCGGACAGTTTTCACTTTTCATCTCCACTCGAGATGGCAAGACTACCTCATGGGGAGGGTACAGCGACAGCGCGCTCAGCAGCCGCTTCGCTCGGGCATTCCGCACCTCCTTGATTGCGCTTGGGTACACGATCCCACGAATCGGCAAGCATGCGGCGGAGGGATACGGCAGTATCCTCGGCCCGCACATTCTCCGACTCTACGTCGCGACGTACTGGCTGGGTCTCCGAGAGTTCGTGCCTCTACGCGTGACGTCGCATGACGGTCACGCATTCGAGATCTCAGGCGTCGAGATTGCGAAGCGGCTTACGACCGATTCTGAATCGACGCTCCGCAGGGAGTACGTCTTGGTGTCGGATGAGACGCGTGCGCTTGAACGCGAGGCACCTGGATCGTGGCGACACCCGCGCGCGTACGACCGGTTCATGGATCGCACGTACATGGCCACGGACGTTGTTGACTGGGCGGCTGAATGGGCTCGGCCGGAGTTCCCGCTCCCCGACGCCATAAGGCGAGAATTTCTCCGCCAGCGTCGGCGTGCCGATGCTGCCACGGCCGGTGCTCAGCCGCAACGAGCAACACGCAACACAAATTCGGCCACGCGGAGCTAAACCTCCTCCGGTGGCCGAACTGACGTGCCTATTCCGCGGGTGAATCGCGCAGAGCGATTGCGTGCAGTTCGAGACGAAGTGCGTCCGCCGCGTCGCGAGAGCAATGCAATAGATAGACCGTTGCACCACGCGTCGCGATCTCGCGTGATTTGATGTCGAGGCGTTGGATCCAGTACGCACGGAGCCAGTGGGCCGTCGAAGGCGGAGCTGACGAGGGAGCGATTCAGGATCACCTGGGCCACGCGACTCGACAGATGACGGCACGCTACACGCGCCGTGCAAATCAGGGCCGCGCGGCACGCGCGTTGTCAGATCAGGTGCTGCGGTTCGTGAAGGAGTAGGCAGCGCAACAGGGAGACGTGAATTGCCGTCATTTGTTAAACGGCCTTTCAGCTGACTATCCCGTGATCGATGCGCCCCAACTCCATCAACACCTGACTGAAACCATCCGCAGTCTCGAGCATATTTGCCGGTACGCCGCCGCCGAACTCCCTCGATGGCCTTTGCAGCCAGGCCCGCGCTTTCTCCTCGCTCGCCAAAGATTCCGTGGCTCGCGCCAGCGCGGCTGTGTACCGGGCGACGACGACGTCAGTCGCTTCGGCGCTGGGCGCTAGGGCGGGCACGGGACGGGGTGGCTGCCCTGACGACACACGTCGCAGCATGATCGAGTGCGGCGAACGCGTCCGTGAACGTCGTGCCGCAGGCGCACCTGAGGAGCGTTTCCGCCGCGCGGATATCTAGCGGGTCCTCCACATTCGGGTCGTCGGTGACGCCGGGTGGCAGTCGCGCTGACTGATCTTCGTGCTCCTGCGACCAGGCCACGAGCTCCCGAATGGACTGCCTCGCCGCCCGGCGATCTTCACGGTCGATCACAAAGTGGACACTGGACCGCGTCGCAGTGACCGACCGCAGCCGCACCAACAAATCCGTCGTGCTCTCAGGCATCGGCTCACCCTCCAGCCAGCGAAGGTGAGTGAGGGTGTCACAGCCCAAGACGAGGCGCGCGAACTCCTCGTGCGACAGGCCGGTCCGCTCTACGAGGGCGCTCAGGTCGTCACCATTCATCGCCACGACCCCACGTTCCGGTGCGCAGCCACAGGATGCGTCACCGGCTCGGTCCTCATCGACCAGTCCGACCGCACGCTGCGGTCCAACACGTACACCTCTCGATGCACCGACGCTGGCGGCGCTTTGCAGACGAGCAGTGCCACCGAGCGAGTCGCCTCTGAGTTTTGATCAGCCGCGGCATCACCAGTCAGCGCGCGATGATTCCATGTCTCGCACACTCCCCGCCGGAGGCGGCGGGCGATGCGCGCCCTGTCCGGCGCCGGCGCCCGGAGCAGCGCGTGGTACGGCTGGACGACGTTTGGCTCGACGTTCGTCACGCATCCATCCGGGCGTTGGGGGTGGGCAGCTATACGCCATCAACCAACTGTGGGGAAAAATAACCGCCGGCCAGAACCGTGGCTCAGAAAAGTTCGGGATCATCCGTCCGCGGCACTATGCGGAACCTAAGAACGCCAAACTCTACCAGAAGGCTGGTGTCATCCCAAGACACCACGTCCGGTGCCGGCTGTACCACGGGAGGCCCGAAGACTGGGAGCGGTAGCGTCGGAAGCGGAACGTCGGGCGCATACAGCAGCGGCGGCGCACCAACCCAGCGCCGACCAGCACGGAGCAAGCTCCGTAATTCGCTGAGCGTGTGTGGCTCGGGGGTGAGGGTAACGGAGGCCTTTCCGGCGGTCGCGTCCTTGCTGTGCATTGTTGCGTTCTCGGTGGCGGCCGCGTTGGCGACCTCGTGACTGCACCGTCGGCGGTCGCCGTGGTGAGGCGTGCAGTCTGGGCGGGGTCACGGGCGCGTGGCCACCGCTGCCATGGACAACGCAATGTTCAGCGGTGTCACGATTTCGGCCCAACGTGTCATACCTCAGAAGTTCTGTCCGAGTGTTTTAAGAGTCTTGTCCACTCAGGATAGGGGGTAGAACACGAAGGGCCTCCCCGTATCGGGAGAGGCCTTTCATGTTGGCACTAAGCTCCGCCGACAGTGGACACTTCGCGCGAAAGGCGAGAGTCGGGCTGGTCGCATATCGCCCAAGCATGCGGCGGAAGGTCGTCCCTTCCCAGAGTCACTCGTAATGCCAGAGAATCCGCAGCAGGACGCCGCCGCAATTCCCAACAACACCACCGCCGGACGTGCAGCCCGATTTCAGCGCGTCACCGTTCCGGCTGTAGACGCGCTTGGTGATATAGCCCGTGCGGACAAACGGCTCCGTAATCCGGTGAGGGCGCGGGGCGGGGGCATAGCACCCATTGCGACGCTCGACGCGGAAGAGGGCGCTGGATCCGTCATGGCGGTAGTGGTCCGCATCGAACACGGTGTCGTCTGCTGAAACTGACCCAAGCGTAAAGCATGTTGCCGGACCAAAGTGTCAATCATGTTCCCGACCGTTCAAGAACGGAAACTGTTCAGCTCCGCACACCACGTCTCATTTGCTCAACATCGCGGCAAGTTCTTCGCTGATGTCACGAGGTGCATATCGGGCCGCTTGCGCCCATTCATGATCGATACGCTTGTCCATGACAGCGAAGGGGACATCAAAGACTGCGTTACTGACTCGTGCAGTAATTAGTTTGTATTATATTGCATCCATACCTACTCGCCCCGATGGACGACGTGTGGATGCCGCGACGCAAGCGCATGTGCGACGGTCGGCTGTGAAAGCGGTGCGCGCCGGGATGACGCAGACGGCTGCCGCGGCCACGTTCGGCGTGAGCGTGCGGGCGGTGAACAAGTGGATGGCGGTGGACAAGACCGGTGGGTTGCGCGCCTTGGCCGCGAAACAGCGCGGCCGCCCGGTGGGCGCGGGGCGGTTGTCCACCGCGCAGGCCGCGAAGATTCGGCAACAGATCCTCGACAAGATGCCCGATCAATTGAAGCTGGGCTTCTACTTGTGGACGCGTGCTGCGGTCGTGGCGCTGATTGGGCGCGAATACCAGGTGGTCGTGTCCCTCACCACTGTCGGCCGGTACCTGAAGGCGTGGGGCTTCAGTGTGCAGAAGCCGGTACGCCGCGCCTACGAGCGGAACGACGCGGCGATCGCCCGGTGGCTGAAGACGGAATACCCCGCCATCGGGCGCGACGCGAAACGTGAGAAGGCCACGATCTATTGGGGCGATGAAATGGGCCTGCGCAGTGATCACGTTACGGGCACCAGCTATGCGTTGGTCGGCCAGACGCCAGTCGTCCGCGCCATGGGCCAGCGCTTCGGCTGCAGTATGATCTCGGCGATCACCAATCGCGGCCATCTCGTGTTCCGCGTGTTTCACGGCACATTCCGCGCGCCGATGTTTGTCGACTTCATGCGGCGTTTACGCCTGCAGAGCACGGGGAAGGTGTACTTCATCGTCGACGGCCACCCCACGCATCGGTCGAAGGTGGCGAAGATGTTTGTCGCCGCCACCACGAAAGACTTCCGCTTGATCCAACTCCCCGGGTACTGCCCCGAACTCAACCCGGACGAGTTGTTGAATCAGGACGTGAAAACCAACGCACTCGGCAAATGCCGGCCCCGAACTCGCCATGAGATGATGACCGCCGTGCGCCGCCATCTCTTTCGGCGACAGAAGCAACCGCAGGTGATCAAAAACTTGCTCCAAGAAAAGCACGTGCGCTACGCGGCGTGACCGGACTACGCACTATTATCCGGCTTCCTCAGTATCTGGATCGATTCGGAACGCATGCACGGCACGGCTATCGCATGACGCACGAACGCTACACGCTGTACTGGAATATTCGCGCAACGTAATCCCCACCAACGCACCGAGCCTATGTCACGTCGCGCGCTCATCCCGCTTCTGCTTCTTTCGCTCTGTGCACGCGCCGGCGCGCAGGACGCGCCCGCCAGGCCCGCGCTGAACATCCCTGCCCCGGTTGCCGGTGCGGCGCCGGTGACCGTAGAGCGCATCACCGTGCACGGCGCATCGCTCGAGGGTAACCTCGAGAGAGACTCGCCAGACCGTGGTGTCATCGTGTACCTGCCGCCGAGATACGCGAAGGACAAGGGCAAGCGATATCCGGTGGTGTATGCGCTGCATGGCTATTCGATCAATAATGAGAAATGGAGTACGGAGATCAAGACGCCGCAAACTGTGGAAGGTGCGTTCGCCACGGGGACGCGCGAGATGATCGTGGTGCTTGCCGATGCACAGACGCTGCACAACGGATCGATGTACTCGAACTCCGTGACCACTGGCAACTGGGAAGACTTCATCTCCCGCGATCTCGTGGCGTACGTCGACGGCCACTACCGGACCATTGCGAACCGGATGAGTCGTGGCATTGCAGGCCATTCCATGGGCGGCTACGGGACGGTGCGCATCGCGATGCGTCACCCCGAAGTCTTCTCGTCGTTCTATGCAATGAGCCCGTGCTGCATGGGCGCGCGTGGTGCACCGTCGGCAGAAGCGGGAAAGGAGATTGAGGCGGCTGTGGCGGCGGGCCAGTCGGGCCAGAGCTCCGTGCTTGACTTTGGAGCGCGGACCGCGCTGGCCTCGGCGGCGGCGTGGTCGCCGAACCCGAAGAGCCCACCGTTCTTTCTCGACCTTCCCACGAAGGATGGCGTCGAGCAGCCATCGGTGCTCGCGCGGTGGGCAGCGAATGCACCGCTCGCGATGGTGGACCAGTACGTTTCCAACCTGAGAAAGTACACAGCCATCGCGCTCGATGTCGGCGACCGCGACGGGCTACGGATCAACACCGCCGAATTGCATCGCATGCTCGACGCCTACGGCATTGCTAACAGCTTCGAGCAATATCCGGGCGACCACGTGAGTGCGGTGGCGGACCGAATGCAGAATCATGTGCTTCCGTTCTTCGGAAAGAATCTTGTGTTCGACGTCAAACGCTGATGCGGGGACGCTTCGCGTGGGCGCTCGTGCTGCTGGGATGCGCACCTTCCCTCGCGCAGGGAGTGAAGAAAGCTCCGGCCGTCGCGCGGTTGATCGTGCATCAGATCCATCGACCAGCAGTCGTTGATCGCGGTGGGGACCGCCAGCGGCTGTCCTGCACCTGCTCGTCACCAACGGCGGCTTCCGGCCGGACGGCACCTTCGTCACCTGGCCCGCCCACGACACCGCACGAC
>JACMOE010000808.1 GCA_014378185.1 Gemmatimonadaceae bacterium
CGCCCGTCGTCAGACATCGGCGTGCGCCTCCAGCACATGCAGCAGGCGTGTGAGCGACTCGACGCCGGCGCGCACACGGCCCACGTCTGGCGACGACGGCGCAAGGCGCAGGAAATGATCCCAGCTCGCACGCGCACTCACGAAATCGCCGACACGCACGGCGGCAAAGCCCAGGTCGCGATGCACGTCCGGTGTGAGCGGGTCCGCCTGAACCGCTCGACGCAGCTCATCCACCGCCTCCTGATGTCGCGCGAGGCGTGAGAGCGCCTGCGCCGCGATCAGGCGCGCTGCTGTGGAGTCGGTACCCGTGGCGAGTGCCGCCCGCGCAGCGGAGAGCGCATCCGCGGGACGGCCGGCAGCGAGGGCCTCATGCGCGGTCGCGATGGCCTCGATGGAATCGCCCACCGCCGAGATCGTGTGGCTCGATGCCCGCTCGGGCGGTCGCAGCTCCACCACCCCCGTGGACACGAGCCCATAGGCGATCTTCGCGATGTCGAACTCGCTGCTGCCGAGCGCGCCGGCGATGCCGCGCAGGTCGCGCGCACCGTCGATCATCATGAGCACTTCCCACTCATGCGGAAGGAGGTCGAGCACCGAGGCGCGATCGTCCACCATCGGCGCGAGCGACGGAACCACGCCGAGACTCGGCACCTTGTCCGCGATGCGCGACCACTCGTCGATGCGTCGCGCTCCTTCCATCAGCAACGACTCGGTGGAGATCCGGATGCGCGCATCCACCGGCACGCCGCTCACCACCCGCTCCTCGAACGAGAAGAAGCCTTCGCGCCACGACATCAGCTCGAAGATCACGTTCTCGATGGCCATGCGCAGTTGCCGCTCCAACTCGCGCTGCGTGATGGCGCGTGACAGCACGAGGCGGTCGCCCAGCCCCAGGGCCGGCTCCGACGGCAACGCGTTTGCCGCATCCATTTCCGCATCGCCGATCTTTCCCGCCTGACGAAGGATGCGCTCGATGGACGTGGGGTTGCTCTGGATGCTCGCGTGGATCACGCGCCCGCCGTCGAACAGCACATCGCCCGCGTCGTCGCGAAGTTCCGACGTCACGCGCAATGCGCCCGTCTTCCGGCTGAGGTCCAGCAACTGGAACACATCGTGGATGCCGAGCTCGCGGAGCGGTCCTTCAATGGCCATGATCAGCCCTCCCCGGTACGGGCGAAGATCGCCTGGAGGTCCGTGGCCGTCCGTGCGTCGCGGCGCGCACTCCGCGCATACTCCCCGGCGGGTTCGAGTTCAATCACACGCCGCCAGCACAGGATGGCCTCGCGAAAGCGCTTCTGCTCGTTGAGCAGCACGCCCTCGTGATACAGGGCGCCGATGTGCGATGGGTCGAAGGTCAGGATGCGACGGAAGGCATGACTCGCATCGCGCCGCTTGCCGAGCACCATGAGCGTTTCGCCCAGCGCCAGGATGGCATCGAAGTGGTAGGGATCCCGCTCCAGCAGTGCGATCAGCTGGTCGAGCGCGGTCTCCGCGCGACCCGACGCGCGGCGGAGCGACGCGAGTTCCAGCGTCGCCTCGGCGTAGGTCGGCACGGCGTCCAGCGCCGCTTCCAGTTCCTGCTCGGCATCCTTCTCCAACCCCTTCGCGCGCAGCAACCGCGCCAGCTGGAAGCGCACCACCGCGAATTCCGAATCCAGCTCGAGCGCCTGCCGGTATGCGGCCACCGCGCCATCGTTGTCGCCGAGCGAGCGCGCGATGTCGCCGATGCGCTGGTGCACGTCGGGACGCTGTGGCGCCAGCTTGCGTGCCCCGTCCAGCGCTTCCAGGGCGCCGGCGGGATTGCCTGTGCCCGCGCGCGACGCCGCCACGAGCATCATCACGTCCACCACGGCGGGATGCGAGGCGTGCAGCGCCTCCGCAATGGGAAGCGCGTCGCGCGCGCGCGCGAGTGCGAGCAGCGACCAGGCCTCGCCCAGTTGCGGGCGGGTTGCCGCGCCATCCTCGCTGCGGGCTCGCCGATAGCGCTCGATTGCCTCGCCGTGGAGTCCCTGCCGAGCGAACATGTCGCCCAGCAGTGTGTAGCCGTCTGCCGGTGGCGCCCCGCGTGAGAGTGCGCGGCTCACCTCCGCCGCGGCGCGGTCCATCAATCCCATTGCCAGGTAGTCCGCGGCCATCGCATACGGATCACCCGCTTCCGGCGCGATCGTGTCACGCACCATGTCCGGTGCGGGAGTGACAGGCGCGAGCGACGTGAACAGGGAATCCAGCACCGCCGAGTCAAAGGAAAAATCCTCGACGGAATCGTCCATGCGCTGCACGGCGCCAAGGTCCGGCTTGATGGAGAGATCGGGGTCTTCGTACTCGAGGTCGATCGCCAGTTCGAACTTCTGCGCGACATAGTACGGATCCAGCTCGAGTGCTCGCTTGGTTTCACGCAGCGCACCCTCGAAATCCCCGAGGTTGGACAGCGTGAAGCTGAGGTTGTAATGCGCTTCGGCCAGGTTGGGCTTTTCCTGCACCGCGCGCGCAAAGGCATTGCGCGCGTCCTCGAAGCGGCGCAGTTCGGACAGCACCAGGCCCACCCCGTTCCACGCGGCGGCATCCCCGGGTGCATTCTCGAGCACACCCCGGTATGCCTCCAGCGCCAGCTGGAACTTCCGGCCCTTGCTGAGCAGCAGGGCGAGGTTCAGGCGCGCCTTGTCGAAGCCGGGTTGCAGGCTCAGCGCCTGCCGGAAGCAATCGATTGCGCCGTCGGTGTCGCCGCAGTGATAGAGGGCGACGCCGAGGTTGTTGTGCGCCAGCGCGTACCCCTGGTCGGTCCGCACCGCGCGGCGATAACTGTCCTGCGCCTCGGCAAACAGGCCTTCCTGGTGAAGCGCTACGCCGCGTTCGTTCCACAATTTCGGACTGATCGGGGCGCTTGCGAGCAATTCGTCGTACAGGGCCACCGCGGCCCTGGGTTCGCGGCGCAGCAGGTGCACCTCCGCCATCGCCTGGAGCACGAGCG
>JACMOE010000085.1 GCA_014378185.1 Gemmatimonadaceae bacterium
CCATTCGTCACCCCGACCTCGAGATCACGCAACAGGCACAAAGTCGCTCGGCGCATCGCGATCCTTCCTCCCCCGGCTCAAAACCCCGGCCGACACCAGCGCAATGATCAACGCCACCGGTAGCGGCTCCAGGAACGTGATCGCGGCATTGATTGCAGGGTTCTGGTACATCACGGCGAACTTGTCCAGCTCCGCTTTCCTCCGGAGAATCGCTGCATCCGACTCCCCGTTCGCGCGAGCCTTGTCCAGCATGTGCGCCTGATACTTCTCCGTGAAATTCGGCGCGAGCTTGAAGTAGATCACCTCCCACGTCGCCACATAGCACACCGACGCCACCACCGCGATGAGCGCACCAACGGCAAACGCCCGCCCGAACCGCACCGTACCGCCAGCCACGTTGTCGCGGTACGAACGCACGCCGAAAAAGATCAGGAGAAACGCGAGCACCATCGACGTGTAGCCCAGGATGGCGCCCCGGTCGAACCCGATCGCATCCTGGAACGGAAGGGCCAGGAGCAGCATGGCCGACATGATGGCGCCGGAAATCAGCCCAAACGTGAATACCACTTTTCGCATGGATCGAGCTCCTCTTGAGGAATGAACGGTGAGAGGCCGCCAGTATGTCCACTCGGCTCAGCTTTCCGCGTCACCCGAACGAATGATTCTGCGGCGAAACGGCCAAAGTCACCCGTTCAGGGGATGAGCCCCGCCTCCTTCGCCCGCTGCACCGCCTGTGTCCGGCGCTGCGCGGAGAGCTTCGTGAACAACCGGCCGGCGTGCGTCTTCACGGTATTCTCGCTGACGAACAACCGTTCACCGATCTCGCGATTGCTGCATCCCGCCGCCATCGCCTCGAGGATCTCGAGCTCCCGCGGCGTGATGCCGAGCTGCCCGAGACGCAACTCGTTCCGCACGAACGGCCCCGAGACGGGCACGCGCACCTCCCGCACCACCACCGTCTCGCGCGCCCGCGTGAGCTTCAGGCCAAGCCAGATCCCGAGGGCCGAGAAGAGCAGCGCGACGATGCCGCCGTAGATCTCGAGCGAGTGGTCGAGGACCAGGAAGCGGTACTCGACCACCTTGAGCACGGTGATCAACACGCCGCCGAGGATGCCGTAGATTAGGACGATCCTCCTCATACGCCGCCCTACGCGCTCGGCGCCCCCGTCAACCGCTTCACCAGTTCGTACAGAAAGGTCTGGCCTTCATAGAACGACTGCACCTTGAGCCGCTCGTCGCGCCCGTGGAACCGGATGTCATCCCGATCGTAGAAAAACCCCTGGATGCCGTACGTCGGGATGCCGGCGGCACGAAGGTACAACCCGTCCGTCGCGCCCATGACCATCATCGGAACGGTCGGTACTCCGGGCCACAACGACGTCGTCACCGCACTGACGGCGCTCATGAGGTCGGCGCGCAGCGGCGAGGCCGGTCCCCTTTCCGGCGTTCCCTCGATGCGCATCGTCACCGCGGTATCCGCGAAGACACCACGCAGCGTGGATGTCACGTAGTCCACGGCATCCTCGGGCAACACACGACAATTGACGTTGGCGGCCGCGAGCTGCGGAAGCGCATTCTTTGCATGGCCTCCCTCGAGCTCCGTCGCCACGCACGTGGTTCGCAGTGTTGCGTTCCACCCCGTCGACGCCAGCGCGACACGGCCCATCGCCGCGCTGTCGCCCGCCGCCAACGCGGAGAGGTCGGCACTGATCGCACCCTTCTCGATGTTGGCCATGGCGCGAAAATACGCGCGCGTCACGTCGTTGGGCTTCAGGGGAAAGCCGAACCGACCCAGACGATCGAGCGCGCCGGCGAGATGATAGATCGCGTTGTCTGCCACCGGAAGCGAGCTATGGCCACCCTTGTTGCGGACCTCGAGACGATAGTTGATCACGTACTTCTCGCTCACCTGAAGGTCGTTGGAGAGCCGAGTGCCGTTCACTGATTCGCCCCAGCCGTCTTCGTTCAGCGCCAGCTCCGCATCTATCAGCTCGCGCCTGTTCTTGAGCAGCCATGCCACGCCGTTGTACGGGCCACCACCCTCCTCGTCCGCCGTGAGCGCGACGATGATGTCGCGATCAGGGGTGAAGCCCTCGCGCTTGTACCGAATCAGGTTGGCAATCCACACCGCCGCCTGCGACTTGTCATCACCGGTTCCTCGGCCGTAGAAGTAGCCGTCCTTTTCCGTGAAGGTGTAGGGATCCATGTTCCAGTCCTCCCGCTTCGCTTCCACCACGTCGGTGTGTGCGAGCAGGAGGATGGGACGCCGGCGCCCGGTGCCATGGTACCGCACGACGAGATTCGCCTTGGTGGGGCTCGCGCCACCGACGAAGATGTCCGCGGCGGGGAAGCCGGCCGCCTTGAGGCGACGCGCCACGGCCTCCGCCACAGGGGTCGTGGCGCCGGTGGTGTAACCCGACTTGATCTCGACCATCTCCTTGTAGATCTCACGCGCCAGCGCACGTTCGCGCTCCGGCGGCATGGTGCGGTCCTGTGCGGCGGCAGTCGCCGCGCAGGCGAGGGTCAGCAGAACGATGCGATGCAGCATGGCGAGCGTACTCCCTATGGTTGACCATCAGGCGAGCCCGGACCGTGGCAGTCGAAACGGGGTTCGCGAATATGGCAGCCAACGAGCGATGCGCCAAGCATTTGCCTCTCTGGTTGCTCCTCAGGTGCCCGGGTACACGAGGCCGTGCTCCTTGCAGGGGCGCGCAATTGTCTCTGGCTGGAAGTCGATGGCGTAGCGTACGGGGAGGTCCGAATCGGCGAGCACCGCGCCTGGGTGTGGCGCGTTCGTCGCCGCCATCTTCTCAGCCACCTCGTCGAAAAAGTGTTCGAAGCCGGCGGGTGAAATGATCTCGAGGATTCGGCACGGTCCATCGCCAGCGTTCCAGAACGTGTGCCATTGGTGGCGCGGCTTGAACACGAGGTCACCCGGCTCCGCGATGACGACATCGTTGCCTAGCTGCGCGCCCATGCGCCCCTCGAGGACGTAGCTGTACTCGTCTTCCAGCGAGTGCCTGTGGAGCGGCGCGACGAGAGTCCGCGGCGGAATCGGGTGTTCGACGAGCGAGACGCTACCGCCTGACTCTTCGCCCCAGATCATGAATCGCACGCCGAGCGAGCGCAGGTCCACCGACTTGCCATCTCGCGGACCGATGATCCGCGGTCCTGCCGAGCCGTCGAAACGGGCCGTCTTCACCTGTACATGCTGCGTCGCGGTCATGAATCACTCCGGTCGGACGTGGACCCCGTCGCCCAGTGCGAC
>JACMOE010000086.1 GCA_014378185.1 Gemmatimonadaceae bacterium
GCAGGGTTGCACTCGGCTGGCATTGGGGGACGGATGTACTCGGTGGCTGGTTCGCTGGCATGGGTATCGCGGCGCTGTGTGCGTGGATGTACTCGGTGCTGCACTAATCCTTTACGGTACACGGTACTCTGTACCGGTCCCCGGTACCTGTACCCGGTACTTGTACCCGGTACCTGTACCTTGGTACAGGGATACCCGGTACGATGTACTGGGTACCTCGTACATCATGTACCCTGTACCGAGTACAAGTACGGAGTACAAGTACCGAGTACCTTTCCCGAAAATTATGGCTTTGACGGAAGCTGAATCATGGGTGTTCCGCCGCCAGAGTACGTCGGCAGTTTCCCATCCCACTTGTTCGCGATCTGGTACTGCACCAGTGTTGGTGTGATGCTCTGCGCCAGCAGCGTGTTCGCCCGCGCCTGCGCCTCCGCCTCCGCCGTGATCGCCTTGGCCCGTCCCGCCGCCTTGATCGAGTCACCCTGAGCATTGAACGTGTTCTTCTGCAGCTCGTTCTGCGCGGTGAGTGCCTGCTGCTGCATCACGTTCTTCTGGTTGATCGCGTCCATCACCGCGGGCGGTGCCCGCAGCTCGTTGATCGTGAATTGCCGTACGTCGAACCCCATCGGCTGCAACCGCTGCGAAATCAGCGCCCGCACCCGGTTCGTTGCCTCGGCCTTCTTCGGCCCGATCACGTCCGCCACCGGCTCGGTGCCCACCACCTCCTGCAGTGCCTGGCGGATGGTCTGCTTCACGAACCCGTGCGTGATCTGGTTGATATCCGTCCGGAAGGTCGTGTACAGCTTGGGCGTCTGTGACTGTTCCAGCTGAAACGACAGCGACACGTCGAGCGAGATGGGCTGACCCTCCACGCTGTTCACGTTGATCTCGTCGTTGAGCGGTGAGCCTTCGGTGGGGTTCTTGGTGAGCACCACCGTCTTCAGGAACACGGGATACTCCTCGATGCCCGTGGCAAAGGGAATGCGCGCGTGGATGCCCGGTCCCAGCGGCACCGGATCCACGCCGCCACCCGCGCGGTGGATCACGATTCCCACGTAGCCGGGATTCACGTACGTGAATGTGGACGGCAGCAGCAGCAGCACCGCCACCAGCGTTGCTGCGCCAATCACCACGCGCCTGAGCTTCTCGCGTGCCTCCGTATCCGGGGCGTACTGCATCGTGCCGATGCGGTCAGACAGCGGGCTATCCATGAATGGTCTCCCTGTAACAGTCGGGGCACACCCGCTCTCCGTTCGCGAGGCGTACCAGGTGGTCTTCGGTGCGCAGGCCATGGATGGGGCACACCAGCGCGGCCATTCGCTCGATACGCTTGCGGTTCTGCGTCTGGCGTATCCGGACGCCCGCTGGCGTGAAGCTGACGATGAGCCAGAAAAGAAGGGCGCCTCCCGTCGCGATCAACGCGACGAACAGCACCCCCTCCGTGATGATGGTACCCATTGGTTGTACTCTCCGCGTTGTACATGCATGACGCACGCGGGGAGCAAGATGTTTCAGTCTTGCAGCATGGAGCGCAGCGCCCCCTCCAGCGTCGGTTCCGCGAACTGGAACCCCGAACTCGCGAGAACGTGTGGGGCAACCCGCTGCCCCGAGAGTATCGTCGCCTCCGCCATCTCCCCGAACATCAGCTCCAGCGCCACTGCCGGAAGGGGTAACAGCGCCGGCCTCCGCAATACGCGACCCAGCGTCGTCGCGAACGACGCGTTGGTCATCGGGTTGGGCGACACGAGATTCACCGCACCCCGCATGCCCTCCGTCACCAGCGCATGTTCCATCGCGCGCAGGTGATCCTCCAGTGAGATCCAGCTCATCCACTGCCGTCCGCTGCCCATCGGCCCACCCAGACCCAGCCGGAACGGCGGCAGCATCTTCCCCAGCGCACCCCCATCCGGGCTCAGCACGATGCCCGTGCGTAGCAGCACCAGCCGGACCCCCGCCTGAGCAATGGGCTCCGCCGCCGCTTCCCACGCCGCGCCTACGTCGGCCAGGAAGCCCGTGCCCGCCGCGCTCCGCTCGTCCAGCAGCTCGTCGCCGCGGTCGCCGTAGTAGCCAATCGCCGACCCGCTCAACACCACCCGCGGCTTCACCGCCATGCCCACCACTGCCTTTGCCAGCAGTGACGTCCCCTGCACGCGGCTCTCGCGGATGTCGCGCTTGTGGCTCGCCGTCCACCGTTGCGCGACCGGCGCTCCGGCCAGGTGGATGATCGCATCGCATCCCGCGAGTGCCGCGGGACCCAGCATGCCAGCCTCCGGGTTCCAGGGCACGTCACCCGCCTGCGCCTCGCGCGCGGAGCGCACCAACCGCCGCACCACGTGCCCACCGGCCCGCAGGCGGGCTACCAATGCGCTCCCGATGAGACCGGTGGCTCCGGTCACGGCAATCGTCGTTGATGAGGGTGCAGCAGTCATGATTCGGCCTGTGTGAGGGAATCCAACAGCGATGAATAGGCGCAAGCGTCATGCTTGACCACTTCTCAGCAGCGCGCCCAACTCGCCAAATCGCCCGGTTCGGCCGCTACTTCCCCAGCCCGGCAAGAACAAATGAACCACAGAGGACACGGAGGACACAGGGAACCAACGATATGGATGCTTCACGAATTTTCGTGCGCGCCCCTGTGACCTCTGTGTCCTCTGTGGTTGAAGCTGTTGGCCCTTTTTAGTGGAACCAAGCCCTGACGCCCCCGCCAACATTGCGCGACATTCTCCCTCCGGTGTGGCTCCAGCTCGTCAGGCAGAGTCATTCATCCACCTCCCCCTGGAATGTGCCAATGACCGCTTCCGCCGTGCTGGCGCTCGTCGTCGCCATCGCAGCCGGTTCCGACACCACGCGCGCGACCGCGCCAGACAGCGTGGGCGGGCCCCTGCAAACGTCGCTCGTATCGGCCATGCTGGCGCCGGACGACACCGTGCGCCGCCGGCGCCGCGCCATCGAGGTGAGCGACTGGTACGCGCGCCGGCTCCGCATCCACCGCTACGGCGCATACGCCACCTACCCCCTGTTCGCCCTCACCGCCGTCGCGGGCACCCAGCTCTACGACGACCCCCGCAGCGGCGCGCCCTGGGCAAAAAACAGCATGCGCTATGGGGCAACGGCGCTCGCAACTGTCTTTACCAGCAACACCGTCACCGGACTCTGGAACCTGTGGGATTCGCGCAAGGTCTCCAAGGGTCGCACCCCACGCTATCTGCACACCCTCCTCATGCTCGCCTCCGACGCCGGCTTCTCGTACGCTGGCTCACGGCTTGCCGAGCAGGCCGAAAACAGCGTGGACAAGCGGCGCGAACATCGTACGTGGGCGTATGGCTCCATGGCCACCGCACTCACCGGCATCGCCATCATCAAGTACTGGCCACAGGAGTAGCACAATGATCCTCGCTGCAAAGGAACTTCCGGCCATCGCCAGCCAACTGGCGGCGCTCGCCGAGCCGTGGAACAAGCTCCTCTCCCATTCCAAGCCGGTGTCCGCCGCTGTCCTCTTTCTCCATATCGCGCCGCTCATCATCGGCGGCGGCGTCGCCTTCTCTGCCGACCTCGCAACGCTGCGCGCGCACCGGGCCGGCCCCGCCGAGCGTGAATCCCAGCTTGTCGCGCTCTCCGCGACCCACCGCCTCGTGCTGTTCGGCCTCAGCCTCTCGGTCGTGAGTGGCATCGGGTTGTTCCTCTCCGACGTCGAGAATTTCTGGTCATCCATCTTCTGGTGGATCAAGATCCTGATGGTGATCCTCCTGCTCATCAACGGCTTCGTTCTCACCCGCACCGAATCGGCGCTGCTGCGCAACAAGAACGACACTGCCGCATGGAGTCGCTTGCGCATCGTCGCCGTCCTGAGCGTGGTGCTCTGGCTCGGCACGGCGCTCGCCGGGGTGGTGCTCAAGGAGTTCGCCTGAGCATGCGGGATCCAGCCAGCGCGCCCGCGGCGAACGCGAATCCCTGCTCGGCATGCGCCAACAGCGGGCGACGCGATTTCCTGCTCGACGCACTGCGCGCCGGCGCCATCGCCCTTGCCGCCATCGGCTTCTCTCCCGCCGACGCCAGTGCAATGCCCCTGCGCCTCACCTCGGCGCTCGCCGCGTCCGGCACCGAGAAGAGCTACGCACTGCCATCGGCGGACGGTGTGCAGATCGACAAGGAGAACGAGGTCATTCTCTCTCGTGTCGGCCGGCAGGTGTACGCCTTCGCCCTCGCGTGCCCGCACCAGAACACCGCGTTGCGCTGGGAGGGCGGGGATCACCGCTTCCAGTGTCCCAAGCACAAGTCCACCTACCGTCCCGACGGCAGCTTCATCGAGGGCCGCGCGACGCGCAGCATGGACCGCTACGCCATTCGCCTCGTTGGCCCCAACGTCGTCGTCGATGTCGACGCGATCGTCCAGGAAGACCTGGACAAGGCGCGATGGCTGCAGGCATTCGTCTCGGTTCCCTGACCATACGTCCTCTCTCACTTCACCAGCGAACATGCCCTGCGAAGACTGCCTGAGCCGACGCGAGTTTCTCACCCGGAGCACCGTGGCCGTGGCCGGCGCCGCCGCGCTCGCCGCCGGTTGTGGCGACGGACAGTTCGGCCCCACCGGACTCCGCCAGACCAACACCGGCGTCAGCCTCAAGGTCGCCTCGCTGCCGGAACTCGCCACCGTAGGCCAGCTGGTGAAGATCCCCGTGCAGACCGGGCTCATCGCCGTGAAGCGCACCGGCCCCGCATCGTTCGCGGCCATCTCCACCGTGTGTACGCACCAGGGCTGCGAGGTCAACATCAACAGCGGCGCATTCATCTGCCCGTGCCACGACGCGCGCTACGACAACAATGGCCGCGTCACCGCCCAACCGGTGCGCACCACCGGCTCGGCCACCGACCTTCCGACGTACACGACCAGGTACGATGCGTCGACCGATATCCTGACTATCAGTTGATTCTTCGCGTTGGAAAAATCTTGGCGGATCGCTTGCGATGTTCTGCTCCTTGGTTCGGCAGGCACCTTGACCAGCACCAACCACGGGGCATCAACCACAGGGGACACAGAGAACACAGGGACTGCCGACGGGTAGCCAAAACCTGCCCGTAGTTGTGTTCTCCTCCGCGTTCCCCTGTGTCCTCTGTGTCCTCTGTGTCCTCTGTGGTTGAAGCCGTGCTGTCTGTTGCTTGTTGACGTTGCCGTTGATTCTTTTTGTCGACTCAAATTGACATATTTGCTGGTATCATTTCGATGTTGATTGGCATTGCTGGTATGGTGGGCTCCGGAAAGAGCACCCTCACCCGCGCCCTCGCCGCGCGGTTCGGGCTCCAGCACGCGCTGGAGAGCGTGGATGATGACAACCCCTGGCTCGAGCAGTTCTACGCCGGCGGCGAGCTCGCCATGCGCGCCGTTGCGCTCCCCCTCCAACTCCACTTTCTCGCCACGCGCTTTGCGAGCATGCGTCGCATGCGCGGCGCCGGCGGCAGCTGGATCCTGGACCGCACCTGGTACGAGGATGCCGAGATTTTCGCGCGGGGGCACTTCGAGGAGGGGCTGATGTCCTCGCTGGAGTGGGAGCTGTACTGCCAGCTCTATGTCGAGCTGCTGCATTCCCCCGCCGCGCGACCCCCGCGGCTGCTGGTGTACCTGCACGCCCCGCTCGACACCATTCTCGCGCGCATCCGGACAAGGGGTCGCGACAAGGAAAAGGATACGCCCGCGGAGTACTGGGCCAGCCTGCACGCGCGCTACGAACGGTGGATCGCGGACTTTCGCGCCTGCCCGGTGCTGCAACTGGATGTGCGGGATTATGACCTGGTGACGGACCCCCGTGCCATCGACACGCTTTCATCCACGGTGCGCGCGCGTCTGGATCCGGAGCTGCCGCAAACCGAGTTGGCCTTCGTTTGAGGAGTCTGACGTCCGCGAACGCAGGGTGCGATGTCCGACATCGGTATTCGGCTTCTGACGTCACTCGAGAGGACAACCATACCTGCCGCAAACCACACTTCAGTCGGCGCCCGATGTCCGACATCGGATACCGACCTCCGACGTCTGAACTCTGAAGTCGGAATTCGGGCGTCCGTGTCAGACCTCGGTCGCCGCGCCACCTCGGCCTGCCCCGAATCCTCTCGAGTGACGTCAGTGGCCGACGGGTGACATCCGACCTCCGACCCAACGCCAACTGACGCCCGGCGGCACCTTCGCCCCCCGCATAGTGTAGTATTTTCGTCCGCCGTCATCCTCCGGAGCCATCATGACCCGTCCGCGCCGCCTGCTCGCGCTGCTTGCGCTCTCCGCCTTCGCCGCCTGTCGCGACAAGGCCGCCGCGCCCCCCGCCGACTCCGCGCTCGCGCAGGATCTCGCCATGGCGCAACGGGCCGGCGACGCCGGGCCCACCGTCTTCAATGACGCCCCCCTGGGCGGCCCCGCCCCCGCCGGCCGCGAAAAGGGTGCGCCCAGCCCGCGGCCGGAGCCGCCGCGCGCCATCGCGCCCACTCCGCGCCCCACCCCACGCCGGCAGCAGCCCCCGGCGGCCGCGGCGCGCACTCCACAGCCAGCGCCACGGCAACCGGTCGCCGATGCGGGGGGTCCCGCTCCAGGCCCCGCGCCCGCAC
>JACMOE010000087.1 GCA_014378185.1 Gemmatimonadaceae bacterium
AACACTCGGTGGCCAGATGGTGCGCGGCACCGAAGCCACCACGCGCAGCCGCGCCGAGAAGGAGAAGGCGAAGCAGATGACGCGTGTGCCGGGCGCGCCGATGACGTCGGCCAATCGTCCGCAACCGAACGCCGCGTACGAGCCGTACGGCAGCCCCAACGCGCAGGGCGCTGGCTCGCGACAGATCGGCCAGATTCCGAAGGCGCTGCATGCCGCCGCGGACAGGGGCAACCGCTGGGAGGATCCGTACGCCGGCGACGACCACACCGAGCGTCGCAATCCTACCACGGCGTTTCGTGAATCGAGCGACGCGCCAGGCAGGAGCATCGTGGAGCGCGCCGGTCTCGATCCCGCCGACCGTCGCGTGCGCGCGCTGGCCGAGGTGGTGGACGGTCTGCATCAGATCCCGCGTCACCGCTCCATCCATGTGGGCGGCTTCGTGCTCACGCGCGAGCCGCTGTATCAGGTGGTGCCCATCGAGCCGGCGAGCATGCCGGGCCGCACCGTGATCCAGTGGGAGAAGGACGACCTTGATCCCGTGGGCCTCGTGAAGATCGACCTGCTCGGCCTCGGCATGCTCACGCTGCTGCAGGATTGCCTGCTGTACATCCGGCAGGGGCGCGGCGTGACGATCGAGCTCGCAGCACTCGACATGACCGACCAGGCCGTGTACGACGACCTGTGCGCCGCCGACACGTTCGGCGTGTTCCAGGTGGAGAGCAGGGCGCAGATGAACACCCTGCCCCGCCTCAAGCCGCGCTGCTTCTATGACCTCGTCGTCGAGGTCGCGCTGATCAGGCCCGGCCCCATCCAGGGCGAGATGGTGCATCCGTATCTGCGCCGCAAGAATGGGGAGGAAGAGGTGACGTATCCGCATCCGTCGCTCGAGCCGATCCTCCGGCGCACGCTCGGCGTGCCGCTGTTCCAGGAGCAGGGGATGCAGGTGGCGATCGCTGCGGCGGGGTTCACTCCCGGCGAGTCCGACCAGCTTCGCCGCGCGATGGGGCACAAGCGCAGTCGCGAGCGGATGGCCGAGATCTGTCAGCGCATGATTCGCGGCATGGAAGCGAACGGCATCGCGCCTGATGTCGCGCAACGGATCTACAACCAGATCAACGCCTTTGCCGACTACGGCTTTCCCGAGAGCCACGCGGCGAGTTTCGCGCTGCTCGTGTATGCGTCGGCGTATCTCAAGCACTACTACGCCCCGGAGTTCACCGCGGCCATCCTCAATGCGCAGCCGATGGGCTTCTATGCGCCCGGCACGATCGTGGAGGACGCGCGGCGTCACGGTGTGATCGTGCGTCCGGCGGATCTCACCTGTTCGAAGTGGGACACGACGCTGGAGGAGCAGGCACCGAAGCCCCCCGCCGTCCGTCTGGGCATTCGCAGCGTGCGCGGACTCGGCGCATCGGCGCGCGAGCGGCTGGAGCGCGCGCTTGCCGAGCGTCCCTTCACGTCGGTGGAAGACGTGGTGCAGCGTGCGGGTCTGGACCGGCGTGGCCTGCGCCAGCTCGCCGAGGCGGGCGCGATGGATGGGCTGCTGTCACACGAGCCCGACGTACGACGCCGGCGCGCCGCGCTCTGGGCGGTGCTCGATGCCGCGCGTGGCGACGCAGGTCCCCTCGCGCCGCGTCGCCGTGCGTCGCCGGATGCGGAACGTGCGCTGGCCCCCTTGCCGGCGATGACCCGCGTGGAGCTCACCGAAGCGGACTACCGCATGACCGGCATCTCGCTCGCCGGGCATCCCATGTCGCACGTGCGCGAGCTGCTCGTGCCGAATGGTGTGCGTACGGCGCGCTCGCTGCTGCTCGATGGTCGCGATGGCGAGACGGTAGCGACGGCAGGTCTCGTCATCTGCCGGCAGCGGCCCGGCACCGCGAAGGGGTTCGTCTTTCTCACGCTCGAGGACGAGACCGGGTTGATCAATGTGGTGGTGACGCCGAAGCGGTTCGAGCAGCAGGCGCTGTTGATCTCACGCACGCCATTGTTGCTGGTGCGCGGCGTGCTCCAGGTGGAGCAGAAGGTGGTGAACGTGCGCGCGGCGCAGTTCAGGGCGTTGCAGGCCGCGGTGGGGGCGGAGTTCGCGAAGCGGCATGATTTTCATTGAGTCGTGCGTGTTTCGAGTACACCTGCGCTGGACTGATGCGCGGGGTCAGGCCCGCCCGATGCATCCTTGCCCCGTTCTGATCTCCGGGCGCCATGCCACTCCCTCCAATTCCCGAATCTCATCTGGGCCGTACCTCGCAGCCGGAGCGAAAGCTCCGGCTCCTCGAGGTGGCACGCGTCCGGATGCGCGAGCGCCGCTACAGCGTGAGGACCGAGGACGTGTATCTCCACTGGATGCGGCGCTACATCAGATTTCATGAGCGACGCCATCCCGCCGAACTGGGTGCGGAGGAGGTACGGCGCTTTCTGTCGCACCTCGCGGTCGCCGAGAAGGTCTCTGCCTCGAGCCAGAAGCAGGCGCTGGCCGCGCTCACCTTCCTGTATGCGTCTGTGGTCGGCAGGCCGTTCGACCGCATCGAGGGCATCGCGCCGGCGAGGAGAAGTCGCCATGTGCCAGTCGTGCTTTCACAGCGGGAGATTCGCGACATCCTGTTGCATCTTGAGGAGCCGTCTCGCTTGTGCGTCGCCCTCATGTACGGAAGCGGTTTGCGTGTGACGGAGTGCGTCACCCTGCGCGTGAAGGACGTGGATCTCGATCGCGGCGAGATCGTGGTGCGTAGCGGCAAGGGTGCGAAGGATCGACGCACCACCCTTGCGCAGAGGTGCATGGCCCCGTTGCGCCTGCGCCTGGCGCAGCGCGCGGCGCAACACCGGCTGGACGTCCGCAGCCGGACGACGACGACGGGCCTACCGGACAGCCTTCTGCGCAAGCTTCCTCGCGCCGCCACCGAGTTCGGCTGGAGCTACCTGTTCGCGTCGTCCCGAGTCGTTCGCTCGGCAGATGGGACCTTGCACCGCCATCATGTCCAGGCAACGACGGTCCAGCGCGCGATGACCGAGGCGGTGCGTCGCGCCGGCATCACGAAACGCGCGACGTGTCATTCGCTGCGCCACTCGTTCGCGACACATCTGCTGGAGGCAGGCGCGGACATTCGCACTGTACAGGAGCTTCTGGGCCACACCGACGTGCGAACGACGATGATCTACACGCATGTGCTGAATCGCGGTGGATTGGGTGTGCGAAGTCCCGCGGACCTGCTCTGAGCGGGGTCGCAACCCAGACGCGCGCGCGTCGTGGAGCCTTTTGCGTCGACTCGGCCGCAATCCGAGAGCAGGCGAAGATTATACGCCTTTCCTCTGCTTCGCCCGAGTGCGCACAAACCGCACTCACCAACAGCAAGTTCGTGGGCGACGGCGACTTACGAACGACAGGTTGGGCGCTGAGAAAGTTCTAAGCGTCTTCGTGGTGGTATTATACGTCAGAAACGGTTATGAATCTGACCACCTAATTGGCGTTAGCACTCAACGGCGTTCGCCTTCGCTCAACCATTTCCAAGCAGCCTGTTGTGCTCCCCGACGCGCAACGGGCCCGGACTCGATTCAAACTTGCGCGAGTGGCGGTCTTTCTGCATACATTTCATCATGGCTTCTCGCGCGTTCCCTCTCGACGCTCTCTCGGCCGAAGAGCGTATCGAACTCATTGGCCAGCTTTGGAACAGTCTTGATCCCGCGAGCGCTGCCCCGGTGACTGGCGAGCTCGCCGCTGACCTCGACCGCCGCGAGGCCGAGGCCGATGCGACGCCCGACGCTGGTGAGTCCTGGCCCGAGATTCACGCCGCGCTGCTGCGAAAGCTCCGGTAAATGCTTCCACTCCGCGTTCGAGCGCTGGCGCGGCGGGAAATCGACGAGGCGTTCGACTGGTATGCGCAGCGATCGCCGTCGGCGGCGATGGGATTTCTCGATGCGCTCGACGACGCGCTACTCAGGATCGGGCGAGCGCCAGATCAGCATCTCGTGGTGCGCGGCCTGCTGCGCCGGGTTCTGCTCGACGCGTATCCATATGCGGTCTATTACAAGACATATCCCCACGTCATCAGCGTCGTCGGGGTGATTCACGGCCATCGCCATCCGCGAGTCTGGCATCGGCGTGGCTGAGTGCTAACGTTGCGTTGGAGCAGACGAGCGGACTGAGGAAGCTCGCTTCGCTCGCATTGATTTGAACCGCTCGCAGCTCAACTGGGGCGTTATAGCACAAAAGAGATTCGTGCTCGTCACGGTTTTGTAATGCGATCTTCATTGAGCGGCGTATGGATTTATTGGACTTAAGACGTACTGTATTGCATGATCTCGCAGCCCAAGCTCGGCCCTTTCGTTGCCATCGCGTTTGCATTGGTGATCGCGGTGATGGCTGCTGCCGATCTCCCCAGTGTCCTCTATTGGCGTATCGCACCAGAGCACTACTTGATGCGCGTTCGTGGCTTCTACGGACAACGATTACTCAGTGACGAAGGCGTGAATGATTCCTACGCACCCCGCCCCTTAATGGCATGGCGGCGCCTGGCGGTGGTGCGGGACACCGCTGCCTTTCGACGCCTTCTGGCATCAGGCACACCGGCGGCGAGGGTATACGGACTCGCTGGACTCGAGGCCCTTGCTCCGCTGGGTGTCACAGGGAACATGATGTCCTCGACGTCAGCCGCGGAATCTCTCTATATAAATGCTGAATGCC
>JACMOE010000008.1 GCA_014378185.1 Gemmatimonadaceae bacterium
AAGCCCCCACCTGACATATGAATATGTATTAATGCTTTGGAGCGCATCGCGTCCTTGTGAAATCCTTATGGCCCACAGGCCGCTCCTTGTGCTTTCCTTACCCTTCCGTTGATACGCTTCACCGCTGCGCCATCGATGCACCATCGTGGCGTTCCATCCTTTACAGCTCATGCCGTCCACCTATCGTCGTCTCAAGCACGTCGTCTTCGGTCGTCCACTACCGAGTGAGCGACTGGAGGACGAACGCCTCACCAAGAAGACGGCGCTCGCGGTGCTCTCCTCGGATGCGATTTCGTCCGTGGCATACGCCACGGACCAGATCCTGTTCGTACTGGGGGGTGCCATCGGCCTCGCAGCCGTCAACTACGTCCTGCCCATCTCGGCCGTCATCGTCGGGCTGCTCGTGCTCGTGGGGCTGTCGTACCGGCAGACCGTGTTCGCCTATCCCAACGGCGGCGGTTCGTATACGGTAGCGAAGGAAAATCTCGGGGACATGCCGGGTCTCGTCGCCGCGGCGGCGCTGCTGACGGACTACATCCTCACCGTCGCCGTGTCCATCTCCGGTGGCGTGGCCGCCATGACGTCCGCGTATCCGGCGCTGGTGCCGCATACCGTCGCCATCTGTTCCCTCTCCATCTTCCTGCTGGCTACGGTGAACCTGCGCGGTGTGCGCGAGTCCGGCGCCGCGTTCTCCGTACCCACGTACGCGTTCATCGTGATGATGCTCGTGCTCCTGGCCACCGGCGCGTATCGCTACTGGTCGGGACACGAGCTCCCGACGATCACCTCCGCATTCAAGGTGGACCCCGTCTCGGTTCGCCAGCACGGCGGCGGCCTCTCGCCGGTGTCCGGCTTTGCGCTCATGTACCTGTTGATGCGCGGTTTCGCCGAAGGCTGCGCCGCCATGACGGGTACGGAGGCCATCTCCAACGGCGTGATGGCCTTCAAGTCGCCCGCACAGAAGAACGCCGCGATCACCCTCGGCTGGATGGTGGCAATCCTCGCCCTGTTCTTCCTGGGCGTGTCCTTCCTGGCGCAGCACTACCGCGTGATGCCCACCACCAGCGAGACCGTCCTCTCCATCCTGGGCCACCATGTGTTCGGGGGCGGGCCGCTGTACTACGCGCTCCAGTACACGACTTTTGCCGTGCTGGTACTCGCGGCCAACACCGCCTTTGCGGATTTCCCGCGCCTCGCCGGTATTCTCGCAAACGACAAATACATGCCCCGCCAGCTCGCCGCCCGCGGTGATCGGCTGGCCTTCTCCAACGGCATCGTGACGCTCGCGGGTGTCGCCTTCCTGCTCGTCTGGCTCTTTCACGGCGACACGAATTCCCTCGTGCCGCTCTACGCTATCGGCGTCTTCGTCTGCTTCACGCTGTCGCAGGCGGGCATGGTGGTGCACTGGCGCGCCACGCGTGAACCGGGTTGGCTGTGGAAGGCATGGCTCAATGGCATCGGCGCCGTCGCCACCGGATTGGTCTCGATCATCCAGCTCGTCACCAAGTTCACCACCGGTGGCTGGATCATCGCCGTCATCATCCCGGTGATCATCCTGATGCTCCGCAAGATCCACAAGCACTATACGGAGTTCGCCGAGGAAATACGCTTCAGCGGGCAGAGCCCCATCAACCCGCTGCACCACACCGTCATCGTGCCGGTGAACGGCATCACCAAGGCCACGTCGGGCGCCCTGGTCTACGCGACCACCATCTCTGACGAGGTGATTGCCGTCTACATCGAGGTGGACAAGCGCGACACGGTCCGCATGCAGGAGGAGTGGGAGGCGTGGGACATCGGTGTCCCGCTCGAAGTTGTCCCGTCGCCCTACCGCTCCATCCTCAAGCCCCTCGTGGAGTTCGTCGAGAACCTGCGCATGGTCACGCCGGGCGAGCTGGTGACGATCGTGGTGCCGGAGATCGTGCCGAAGCACTGGTGGGAGCACCTGCTGCACAACAAGACGGCGCTGTACATCCGCACGGCATTCCTGTTCAAGCCGAACGTGGTGGTGACGGCCGTTCCTTACCTCGTGGGCCACGCGTACCGCCTGCGGGAATGGATGGACCACGACCCGGACCTCTACGACGACCCCGACGAGAACGAGACAACCACCGTGGAAGGTGGTATCGTTCCGCATGGCTAACCCTGCCCGCGAGCCGCTCGTTGTCGATGCCATCCTCATCATCGACGACGAGCCGCAGATCCGGCGCGTGGTGCGAAACAGCCTGGCCGACATTGCCCGGCGCATTGCCGAAGCGAGTACGGCCGCAGAAGGCGTGGACCTCGCGGCCGCCGAGCAACCTTCGCTCATCCTGCTGGACCTCGGGCTTCCGGATCGCGACGGACTCGACGTGTGCCGCGACCTGCGCACCTTCACCTCCGTGCCCATCATCGTGCTCTCGGCACGTCATTCGGACCGGGAAAAGGAAAAGCTCCTCGACTCGGGTGCCGACGACTACGTGACGAAGCCGTTCAGCACACTGGAGCTGAAAGCGCGTGTCCGCGCACAACTGCGCCGCGCGGCAGCGGGACCGTCCGATGCGCGCCACAAGGCACTCATCACGGTGGACGATCTCGCGATCGACCTGGTGGGACGCACGGTGCAGCGCGCCGGCGTGGAGGTGCATCTCACGCCCACCGAGTGGAACCTGCTCCGCGCCTTCATCGCGCACGCGGGACAGACCCTCACCCACTCGCAGCTGTTCGCGGCCGTGTGGGGCTCCGCGGCGGGCGACGCGCAGCAATACCTCCGCGTCTATGTCGGCCAGTTGCGCCGCAAGCTCGAGGTGGATCCCGTGCGCCCCCGACTCATCCGTACCGAGCCCGCAGTGGGATATCGCTTCGACCTGGGGCAGTAATGACGGAGGTATCACGCGCCGCGACGGAGGAGCACGACTTCGCTGCGCTACCTGCCGGCCCGTGGCCGCGCGCGGAGCGGCGCACCGTGCTACCGCTGCGACAATGGTTCCTCTGGTTCGCGGTGCTCCTGGTGGTGGGTGCCGTGATGTGGACGGTGCGAACGCGACTCGACAAGGCGCACGTGGTGCTCGCCTTCCTGCTCATCGTGCTGGGCGGCAGTTCCGCCGGCGGGCGGGCGCTCGGTGTCTCCCTCGCCGGAGTCGCCTTTCTCGCCTTCGACTGGTTCTTCCTGCCGCCGTACAACACGTTCGTCATTTCGGACCCGCTGGACTGGTTGGTGCTCATCGCCTTCCTGGTCACTGGCGTCGTGGCCGCGCAGCTGCTGGAGTGGCGACGCCAGGAGACCGAGCTCGCACGACAGCGTGCCGACGAGATCGACCGGCTTGCCACCCTCGGTGCCGAAACGCTGAATGCCCCCCGCGCCGAGGATGCGCTTGGCGCCATCGCGAACGTCATCAGGCAGGCGATGGGCACGGAGTACTGCGAGATCTTCCTGCGTGACGGTTCGGCGCTGCGCCTGGCCGGTCATTCGCCAGGCGAACGGCAGGCGAGCGAACAGGCTGGCCTGCTCGCGTATGCAGTGGAGCGTGCAGAGGCGGCTGCCGAACGAAGCGATGGGACGCTGACCCTGCTCGGCGATGCGCTCAGCTCGAGTCGCTCGCTGGAAGCTCCGCCGGTGCTGCTCGCCGACCTGCTTGCCCTGGGAATTCCCCTGCGCGTGCGCGATCGCATCGTTGGCGCGTTGCGGCTGTCGTCGTCGCGGCCGTTCAGTGTATCGGACGACCAGCGGCGCATCCTGGGCGCGCTCGCGTACTATGCGGCGCTGGGTGCAGAGCGCGTGCGACTGGCAGGGGCAGAGGAGGAGGCCGAGTCGCTCCGGCGGGCCGATCGCTTGAAGGATGCGTTGCTCGCCTCCGTGTCACACGACCTCCGCACGCCCCTCACCGCCATCAAGGGCATCGCGAACGAGGTGTGGAATGGTGGCGATCCCCATCGCGCCCAGATCATCGAGGACGAGGCCGACCGTCTCAACGTGCTGGTGGGTGACCTGCTGGAACTCTCGCAGCTCAATGCAGGGAGCCTGCGCGTGACCACGGCGTTGAACACGGTGGATGAGGTGGTCGGCGCTGCGCTGGAGCGCGTCGAGGCCGCACACGGCGCGGGACGGATCGACGTACACATCGCGAACGAGGGGGACATCCTCGTTGGTCAATTCGACTTTGCGCACACGATGCGGGTGTTGACGAACCTGCTCGAGAATGCGCTCAAGTACTCGCCGACAGATTCTCCCGTCACGCTTCGCGCGTGGAAGGATCACGGCGTGGTACGCTTCGTCGTCGAGGACGAGGGTGCCGGCATCCAGGCGAGCGATGCGGGCCGGATCTTCGAGCCGTTCTTCAGGGGTTCCGGCATTCCGGATGGCACGCGTGGCACCGGGCTTGGACTGTCGATTGCGCGGCAGTTGGCGGAGGTGCAGGGTGGGACGCTGACCTACGAGGCGCGGACAGGGCGGGGTAGTCGATTCATGCTCGCCCTTCCCGCGGGGGTGGGGCCTTCTGTGTCGTCCTGAGCGAGAGAAGCGAGTCGAAGGACCTGTTCCTGCTGGATATCGCGCTGAGGATGTGTGCGAGAAGGTGCGTGAGCGATTGTAGCGTGCGTGATCGCGATGCCCCGTCCTGTCAATTAGCTTACCGCGTTCCAAGCGACGTGAACGAGTCGGAATTCGTACGAACGAAGGTGCCGCCGCATCAGGATGCGTTTCTCTCCACTCTTTCTTGCCGCCGCGGCCCCGTTTGCACTGGGTGCGCAAACCCCCGCCATGCGCGCCCCGGCCGAACTGCCGGTCACCCACGCGGTGCGCGCTCGAACACCAGTCCGGCTTGACGGCCGCCTCGATGATGCTGCGTGGGCCGCTGCTCCAGTCACCACGGTCTTCACGCAGGTCGATCCCGACGCCGGCTCCGTCGCCAGCCAGCGAACCGACGTTCGCGTGCTGTACGACGGTGCCGCCCTGTACATCGGCGCGCGGATGTTCGACTCCGGTCGAATCACGGGGCGCCTTGGGCGACGCGACATGGAGCTCGGCGACTCCGACTGGTTTGGCGTGATCCTCGACAGCTATCACGACCACCGCACCGCGGCGGGCTTCAGCGTCAATCCGGCTGGAGTGCAACGCGACATGGTCAGGACGTCGAGTCAGGACGACCTGTCCTGGGACGCCGTCTGGCGCGTGGCAACCACGACCGACTCCGCGGGATGGACAGCGGAACTTCGTATCCCGTTCAGCCAACTGCGCTTTCACGGCGACAGCGCCCTCACCTGGGGCATTCAGTTCGAGCGCCGGATCGGGCGCTCCAACGAGCTGGCCGTGACCACGTATACACCGAAGAGCGTTGCGGGGGGCGTGCCTGCGTACGGACATCTCGTCGGCTTGCAGCATCTCGAACGCGGGGCACGCATGGAGCTGCTCCCCTATACCGTCGCGCGCGCCGAGTTCGTCGATCATGGCGTGAATCCATATCGCGGGCGTCACGAGTACCCGCGCTCGGGAGGTCTCGACCTTCGCTATCGCGCCACCTCCGACCTCACGGTCACCGGAACTTTCAATCCGGACTTCGGTCAGGTTGAAGTCGATCCCGCCGTCGTGAATCTCGGCGTGTACGAGACGTTCTTCCAGGAAAAACGCCCGCTCTTTCTCGAGGGCAGCGAGATCTTCGACTTCGGGGCCGGCAATACCAGCGGAGGACAGCTCTTCTACTCACGTCGCATTGGTCGCCAGCCAACGTTGCGCGCGCCAACCCCGCTCGCCGATGTTCCCGCCGTCACCCGCATCCTCGGCGCGGCGAAGCTCACCGGCAAGATTGGTGACTGGTCCATTGGCTCACTCGCTGCGATGACCGGGCGCGAGGAGGCACGCTACCTCGACGAATTCAAGCTGGACCGTCGCATTGCCGTCGAACCCAGCTCGGCGTACTTCGTCAACCGCGCGCGCCGCGAATCGAACAGTGGACGATCGATGATCGGCGCGGCGGCCACGCTCATGCGTCGCTCGCTCGATACCGATGCGCTGCGAGCAAGCTTCCGCGATGAGGCCGGCGCTGGTGGCTTCGACTTCCGGCACGAGTCCACCAACCGCCAATGGGCGTTTCGTGGCGATATCGAGGGCAGCGTGATCCACGGTACACCGGCATCGGTCACGGCCGTGCAGCGTGCGTCGAACCATTATTTCCAGCGCCCCGATGCGCTGCACCTGCATCTGGACAGCGCAGCAACAGCGATGGTCGGCTATGGCGTCAGCAGCGCAATCAGCAAGCAGGCAGGTGTCCACTGGCGGGGCGAGCTTGCCGGCGCGATGACCAGCCCCGCGTACGAGGTGAACGACCTCGGGTTTTCCTATCGCACCGACCGGCGCGACGTACAGCTGAGCGCCACCTATTTCGAGGATGTTCCCGGCCGGCTATTGCGCCGTTGGCAGGTCGCCCCATCCATCCGTTCGGAGCACAATTTTGCTGGTGAGCCCATACTCACCATCGCAAACGTGGGATTCGTGAGCCAGACGCCAGGGTACTGGAACCTGAGCGGCAGGATACGTCGCCAGTTTCGCTCCTTCGACGACAGGCTCACACGCGGCGGCCCGATGGCGATACGACCAGCGCTTACCGGATTTCAGGCGTTGGTGAGCACCGACGGACGCAAAGGGGTGACCGGAAGCGCTGCTGCAAATGGCACCCGTGACGAGGTGGGTGGCTGGTCAACGACCATCGTGGCGGGAATCGGCGTCAAGACTTCCGATCGCTGGAACCTCCAGCTCTCCCCCACGCTCACCCGTGCCAGGATTGCCGCGCAGTACGTGACCAGGGTCAACGACACGAGCTATGCTCCAACATACGGACGCCGATATGTGTTCGCACCCCTGTCGCAGGTGGAGCTGTCGGTGGACACCCGTCTCAACATCTCGCTCACGCCACGCCTGTCGCTCGAGACGTACGTACAGCCGCTCATCTCGAGTGCCGATTACGGCGCGCCCAAGCAGCTCGTGGCGGCGCGTACCTACGACTTCGTGCCCTATCAGGGAAGCATTCCCAATCCGGACTTCAACCTCCGCTCGCTGCGTGGCAACAGCGTGCTCCGCTGGGAATGGCGCGAGGGGAGCACCCTCTACCTCGCGTGGCAGCAGGCGCGGAGCGACAGCGCGCCATACGGCGACTTCGAATTCGACCGTGACCGCCGAGCACTGCTCGGCGTTCGGCCGGACAACATCTTCATCCTGAAGGTGAATTACTGGCTTGTGCCGTAAGGCATGTGCGCGGTCAGAACACCGGCCCCTCAATGGTGATGATCTTCAATCCCCTGGCGCGCAGCAGTGCATTGAACGCCGGAAGGTCGACGCGGAGCACATTGTCGAGCGCGGCGCGCGTGTCGTGAACGTCCGTTGCCAACGTGGCCTGCACGTCCCGTTGTGACGAGGTGGGCGGGTAATCCGACGCGCCGACTCCACCGGCGAGATAGCTCAACTGCCCCCCGGTCTTCACCGGCCAGCGCACTTCATCCTGACCGCGGCCGGTCATGCGCAGGTCCACCAACCTGCCTTCGACATCCATGAGCTTGTGTTCGAGCGCATCGCCGGCGACGCGCAATTCCGTCGAGCCGATGCCCTGGATCTGCAGGCGCACACGCTCGATCTGATTGAGCATCTCGATCGAGGCCGCGTGGTCCTTCTGGAGGGAGAGCAATGCGTTGGCAGAAGCACGAATGTCCGCCACAGACTCCAACTGGTTCGGGTCGCGACGTACCTCGAGCGGTTGCGTGAGCGTCTGACCGGCAGCGGTGAGCTTCACGGTATACCGACCCGGGGGCATGAGTACGCTGATCGAGCCCACGCCAGGCGCATCACGCGTGCTGTCGGCATTCATCGTGAACTCGGCATCAAAGGTCGGTTTTGTACGGAGGCGGGCGGCTTTGGGCGTGGTGTTGCGGAGGTCCCAGTAGGAACGATTGAGGCCGGCACGCGTGGTGGAGTCGGTGATGGTGCGAACGCTCTTGCCCGCGGCGTCGAGAATGTCGATGGACACGGGCGCCGCCGTCTTCAGCCAGTAGTTGATGGCCGCGCCGTATGGCGGATTATTCCCCGCGGTGGGATCGTCGTTCGATGCGTAGTTGCCGGTGACGCTGGTGAAGCGATACGCTGGTCGCGGTGCGAACAGGTGTGCACTCGACGCCGAGATGTCCGGCGACAGTGTTTGAAGCGGCGTGAGGTCGTCGAGGATGTAGAAGCCGCGGCCGTACGTTGCGACGACGAGGTCGTTGAACTGCTCCTGGATCACCATGCCATAGACTGGCGCGGGCGGCAGGTTCGCCATGAGCGGTTGCCAGTGCCCGCCATCGTCGAACGACACATACAGCGCGTGCTCGGTACCGAGGTACAGCAGGCCGCGACGAACGGGATCTTCGCGGATGATGTGTGCGTAGCTGAGCGGACCCTTGGGAATGCCATTGATGATGAGCGTCCAGTTCTTGCCGAAGTCGGTGGTCTTGTAGACCCACGGATTGCGGTTGTTCTCCTGGTGCGCGTCCACGATGAGATAGGCACTCGCCGCGTCGTAGCGCGACGGCTCGATATGGCGGATGGAGCCCCATGCCGGATATCCGGGAATATTCGCGGAGACGTTGGTCCATGAGATGCCGCCGTTCTGCGTGACGTGCACGAGGCCGTCGTTGCTTCCAGTCCAGATGATACCGGCTCGCACCCGTGACTCCGCGATCGCATAGACGACGTCGGCGTACTCGACGCCGATGTTGTCTGGCGTGAGACCGCCGGAAATCGACTGCTTCGACCGGTCGTTACGGGTGAGGTCGGGACTGATCACGCGCCAGTTCCTGCCCCCATCGGTAGTCATGTGCACGAACTGGCTACCTGTATAGATGCGGTTGTGGTCGTGCGGTGAGATCGTGAATGGCGCGTCCCACACGAAGCGGTATTTCACCTCGGCCGCAGAGTGACCACCGGTGCTCAGCGGGTAGACCTCCACGTTCTGTCCCTGACGAGTGCGGAGGTCGTAACGCACCACGATGCCGCCGCGCGCCCCGGAGCCGGACGCGGTGGACCAGATGATATTCGGGTCAACCGGATCCGGAGTTGCCCACCCGCTTTCGCCGCCTTCCACGCCATGCCACTCGCTCCGGGTGATCTGCGTTCCGTCGCGGCTGTTGCTTGGCCCGCGATACGAGGGGCCGTCCTGCTTGTTGCCGTACACGAAATAGGGAACGCGCGTGTCGGTGGTGACATGATACATCTGCGCGATGGGCAGGTTCTGCCGCAGCCAGCTGCGTCCGCGCGTGGTGGAGATGGAGACGCCCGCGTCGTTGGCAACGGCCATGCGATTGGCATTGGTGGGATCGATCCACATGTCGTGATTGTCGCCGCCGGGCGAACCGAGTCGGTTGGCACTCAGGCTGTCGCGTCCAGCTGTCGCGTCGCCCGGGAAGGCGGCGGCGCTGTTCGTGAGGCCGCCGGTGAGCGAGCGGCTGAACGATGCGCACAGGAAGTACAGCTCGTCGGGGTTGTCCGTGGAGACCACGGTGCGCGTGTAGTACGGCTGGCGGCAGCCGAGATTCCGGTCGAAGCTGACCACGCGCCAGTTGGAGCCGCCGTCGTCCGAGCGCCACAACTCGCCGTTGTCGGTGGCCTTCCCGTGGATGGGAACGCCGTCGCCCGTTTCGATGAGCGCGTAGACTCGCATGGGGTTCGAGTGGGCAAAGGCCACGCTGATCTTGCCCAGGTCGTGTGTGGGGAGCCCATTGCCGCGCAGTCGGGTCCACGTGGTGCCGCCGTCGGTGGACACGTGCAGGGCGGAACCGGGGCCGCCGCTCTCCCGTCCCCACGTGTGAATCTCGAACTGCCATGTGGCCGCGATGAGCCTGCGTGGATTGGACGGATCCATCACGACGTCGATGCCGCCGGTGTTCTCGTCCACGAACAGCACCTGTGCCCACGTTTGCCCACCGTCAGTAGTGCGGTAGATGCCGCGCTCGCGCTGCGGTCCGTAGCTGTGACCCTGCGCCGCGATGAAGACGATGTCGGGATTGGCGGGATCGATGGCGATGCGGCGGACGCGTCCGGTGGAGTCGAGTCCCATCTTCGTCCATGTGCGACCGGCATCAGTGG
>JACMOE010000088.1 GCA_014378185.1 Gemmatimonadaceae bacterium
GGCGAGGCGATCGACGATGGTGCGGTCGTCGCCCTTCAGCCGCCGCGCGTCCTGCTTGCGGACGACGATCCCATGGTTCGCCACCTCGCCACCAGCATCCTCGAGTCCGGGGGCTACCGCGTGCGCCAGGCGCGGGATGGCGTCGAGGCGCTGTCCATCATCGACGCGGGCGAGGATGTCTCGCTCGTCGTCACCGACCTTCGCATGCCGGGACTTGGCGGCGACGGCCTGGTGCAGCAGCTTCGCAGCCGAGTGCAGACGGCAATGCTGCCCATCATCGTGCTCACGGGCTCCGACGAGTACGATACCGAAGTGAAGCTGATGGACGCAGGTGCGGACGATTACATTCGCAAGCCGATCGATCCTCCCAGGTTTCTCGCACGGGTAAAGGCCGCGCTACGGCGCGCTGGAGTTTCATGACCGACAGCCAGAATGCGGAGCCCGGCGACAGTGCCGAGCAATCCGCCACCGACGACGCAGCGCTTGGCCGACTTCGCCGTTTTGGCGGCGGCAAGCTGCTGGACGAGATGATTGGCCTCTTCGTGAGCACGGCTCCGGATCGGATCCAGGCTGCGCGAACTGGCGTGGACACGGCGAACGTGGCCGCCGCGGAGATGGCGCTCCACTCACTCAAGTCCAGCTCTGCCCAGCTCGGCGCCATGCAGATGCAGCGGCTGAGTGAACGCGGAGAGCAGCTGGCGCGCTCCGGCACGCTGGATGGCGTGGACCGCATCGTCGCCGATCTCGAGGAGGAATTCGCGCGTGTCCAGACCTGGCTGGGCCGCTCACGCACTGTGGAGGCCAAGTGAAGACTGTCGCGGTGGTGGAGGACAACGCCGACAACCGCCTGCTCCTGCAGGCCATACTCGATGGGCTGTACGACGTGGTGGAATACGAGAATGGGGTGGACGCGCTCGCCGGCCTCGCCGCGGCGCTGCCGGATCTCGTGCTGCTGGACATCTCGCTGCCAGGCATGGACGGCAACGAGATCCTCGCGCGCATTCGCGCGGATGAGGGCCTTCGCCGGCTGCCCGTCATCGCGCTCACGGCCCACGCCATGGCGGGCGACCGCGAGAAATACCTGGCGGCGGGATTCGACGATTACATCACCAAGCCGATCGTCGACGAAACCCTGCTCCTGGCCGCGATGGAGAAATGGATTGCGGCGGGGGGTGAGGGTCGGGCGTAGCGCTGGAGGACACGAGCTCGAGCCCGAGCGCGAGCCTCCAGCAATGAGCCTATCAGAGCGCGAGCTCTTGCCCGAGCTTGAGCTCGCGCTCCGGTGTGCTCACTGCTCACGGCTCAAGGCTCACGCTCATGCTCGGAGAGAAATCCTCCCTGCACGAACTTCCCAGCTTCGACGCTAGACCCAGGACACCCGGCGTTCGACCTACGCCTCCCGCAACGCCGCCATCGGCGTCTCGCGGAACACTTCCCGGCCGGTGAGCATGCCGATGGAGACCGCAACGGCGATCATGAGCAGCGCCACGAGGAACGCCGGCACCAGCGCCGGCACGAACGGCAGCTTGAAGACGAAGTGCATGAGTCCCCACGCGCCCGCTACGCTCAGGAGTACCCCCGCCAGGCTGCCGAGTGATCCGAGCAGCACGTATTCCGCCAGCATCACTCGCCTCACCTGGCGCCGCGTAGCACCCAGCACCTTGAGCAATACGCCCTCGCGCAACCGTTCGCGGCGGGTAGCACTCACGGCACTGAAGAGCACGGGAATGCCCAGCGCGAGGCTCAACGCCGCCATGAACCGGATGGCCGTCGTGACCTTGTCGAGCACCCGGCCAATGGTCTGTTGCACGAGCGTGAGGTCCAGGCTGGCCACGTTCGGGTAGCGCGTGATGACGTCACGCTGAAGGCGCGCCACCGCACCCTCGCCGTGCACGTCGGCGAGGATGACGAACTGCTTTGGCGCCTTCGCCAGCGCGCGGCTTTCGAACACGGCAAAGAAATTGGGCTCGAACCGCGTCCAGTTCACGTCGCGAAGGCTGGTCACGCGCGTCTTCACGCGCACGCCCTGCACGTCCCACGTGATGGTGTCATGAATGCCCACGCGCAGGCCCCTGGCGATGTCGGCGTCGAGCGAGACCTCGGGAAGCCCGCTCGGACGGCTGCCTCCAATGGGAAAGCGCCCCGCGCTGATCTTCTCCGACGGCATCAGCGAATCGCGGAAGGTGGAGCGGAACTCCCGGCGTAGCACCCACCGCTCACGTCCCCCGACACGCTGCCCACGTCCGATCCGCCCGCCGTCGCCCGCCGTTGAATCCTGTGCGGCCGGCTCGCCCTTGAGCAGCGCGTCGCCCGTGAGGGAGTTGATTGCCACGATCTTCATGGGCACGAGCGGCGTGCGCTGCGAGATGGTGTAGCCGCTGGCGCGAATCATGGAGTCGAGCGGCGCTCCCTGGTCGTCCTGCACATCGAAGAACAGCACGTTCGCCTTGGATGCATCGAGCTTCACGGACACCGTGCGCAGCAGGTTGTCCTGCACCTGGTATACGGTGCTCATGAGGAACACGCCGAAGCCGAGTGCCAGCACCACGGCACGCGTCTGATTGCCGGGCCGGTAGAGGCTGGCCACGCCCTGCCGCAGCACGAAGGGCCACGATGGACGCACCAGCTTGCGCGCGCTGGCGCTGAGCAGCGCCGCCGCGCCGTAGAGCAGGGCAACCGCTGCCGCGATCGCCGCCGAAAAGCCGAGCCCCTGCTGTGGATTCTCGGCGCGCGCGATGCCGAGTGCGGCCACGCTGAGCACGATGATGACTGCCACGAGCACGCGCAGCGGATCGAATGCCGCGCCACGAAGGGCGGCGGAATCCGACTCGCGACGCAGCGTCTGCAGCGGGCTCACGTTGCGCAGCGCGATCAGCGGCTTGAGGGCGAACACGAGCGCAACCCAGACGCCCACCAGCATTCCGGTGAGCAGCGCCACAGGCTCCAGCGTGACGTTCACGTCCACGGGCAGGAAATCCTTGAGCACGTGCGGCAGGCCGAGCTGGAGGCCAATACCGAGCAGGGCGCCGATGCCCGCGCCCAGGAACCCCATCGCCACAGCCTGGAGCAGGTAGATCGTCAGGACCTGGCGGCTCGTGGCACCGAGGCACCGCAGAATGGCCACGGTGTCGATCTTCCGCATGACGAAGGCGTTGACACCGCTTGCCACGCCAATACCACCGAGCAGCAGCGCCACCAGCCCGATGATGCTGAGGAAATCACGCAGCTGGTCGATGGCCTGCGTGAGGTTGAACTCCGTCTCGGCCGCCGTGCGATAGCGGACCTCGTCCTTCTCCAGCCGGTTCTTGAACCGGTAGATGAACGTGGAGGGCGGGAGCGCTGCCGTCAGCTTGAGCAGCGTCTTGTGCTCGGAGCGGCTGCCGAACATCAGCAGCGACGTCTCGTCCAGGTAGCGCGCCGGGATGTACACGCGCGGCCCGATGGTGGTGCTCACGCCCACGTCGCCCGGCACGCTCACCAGCGTACCGGCGATGATGAACCGCGCGAAGCCGAGTGCGAGCGTGTCGCCCACATGCGCGTTGAGCGCAATGAGGAGGGACGGATCCACGAGGGCAGCGCGCCCCTCCTGGAGATGCGCCCACTCGCCCGCTGGACTGGTGAGGATCTCGCCGTAGAACGGATAACCCGGGGTTACGGCCTGGATCTGCGCGAGGCGCGTGAGTCCCGTGCGCTGTACGAGCGCCATGGAGGCGAAACTCGTGACGTCGGTGACGCCCACCCCTTCGCGGCGCAGCGAGTCGAGCGCCACGAGCACCGGCTTGGTATAGGCCGTGCGCGACGACAGGGCGATGTCGCCCCCCAGCAGCGACCGCGCCTGCTCGCGCACGGAGCGCTGCGTGTTGCTGGCGAACGAGTCGATGGCCACGAGTGCGCCCACCCCCAGCGAGATGGACGACATGTACAGCAGCAGCCGCCGCCGCGCGGTGCGGCTCTCGCGCCATGCGAGGGCCAGGAGCTGGGAGGCCTTCATCCCGCGACGCCGGGAGCCGCCACGGCGTCCGCGTGCACGAGCGTGTCGCTTACCACCGCGCCA
>JACMOE010000089.1 GCA_014378185.1 Gemmatimonadaceae bacterium
ACGTCGTGGGCATCTTCCTCAACGACGCGGCGGCGAACTTCTCGCGCTTTGGCACGTACCTCGCGGCGGCCAGCGCCAATTCGCCGTATGCCAATGACGACGAGCTGGGGACGCGTGGGGCCACGTGGTCGTTCCTGCGCTATGCTGCTGACCAGCTCTACACCAGCGACGGAACCGTCTGGCAGCGTTTCGACAATGCGACCGCCGTCGGGTTGGAGACGCTGAAGAGTGTGTACGGCACGGATCCCGCCCCGCTGTTCCGGAACTGGGCCGTCGCGAACTTCCTCGATGATTTCGGCACGAACACGGATACCCGGTTCATGCACAGGAGCTGGAACATGCGCGACATCTTCACCACGACGCTCCTGCGATACCAGAGGTATCCGCTTGCCGTCACGAGCCTGGTGGACGCTGCGAAGGCGGACTTCCTCATTCGCGGCGGGTCGGCGGGCTATGCACGGTTGTTCGTGCCCGCGGGCAAGGAAGCACTGCTCACCTTCAGCTCGGGCGGCGGCGTGCCAAACGCCCCGCTGCAGTTCGTGGTGGTGCGTACGAAGTAGCTCACCCGCGGTTACGGCCTGCGATGATCCACTGGATAGGCCGATCTCCGCGGGGCAGATTGTCCGTGTGACTGCCCCCACTCCCGTCTGGACGCCGAGCGCCGAGCAGGTGGCGCGCGCGCGGGTGACGCATTTCATCCGCGACGCCGTGCAGCCCCTCGGCGGAGCCGCACGCGACGTGGTGGACACGTCGTCACTCTACGAGTGGTCCATCGCGAATCCCGAGGCGTTCTGGGCGCAGGTGTGGCAGTTCTGCGGGGTGATTGCCGACGAACGAGACGACGCAACCCCGTGGGACGCCGTTCTCGTCGGCCGTGACCGGATGGCTCCCCCCGATGCGCAACTTGGTCCACGCTGGTTCACCGGCGCGCGCCTCAATTTTGCCGAGAACCTCCTGCGTTGTCGTGACGACCGCGACGCGCTGGTGCTCTGGAACGAACAGGGGGTCGTGCGCCGTCTCACGTTTGCCGAATTGGCAGATGCGGTCGCGCGATGCGCGGCGTTCCTGCGCGGAGCGGGCGTGGTCGTTGGGGATCGCGTGGCGGGCTTCGTGCCCAACGTGCCCGAAGCGGTGATCGCCATGCTCGCCACGGCGTCCATTGGCGCCGTGTGGTCGTCGTGCTCACCGGACTTCGGCCCGGCCGGCGTGATCGATCGCTTCGGGCAGATTGCACCGAAGGTGCTGGTGACGGCGGACGGCTATCGCCATGGCGGCAAGACCATCGATTGCCTCGAGCGTGTGCGTGACGTGCTGGCTTCGTTGCCCAGTGTCGAGCACGTGGTGGTGATCCCGAACCTGTCGCCGCCGCCGCGCGCTGACGCAGCCCCTCCGTTTCCTGGTGCGGTGTGGTGGAGTGATGCGCTGGGCGGCGGAGCCGCGCCGCCCCTGATGTTCGAGCGACTGCCCTTCGATCACCCCCTGTACGTGATGTATTCGTCCGGCACCACGGGACTTCCCAAGTGCATGGTACACGGCGCCGGCGGGACGCTGCTGCAGCACCTGAAGGAACTCGTGCTGCACACCGATCTCTCGGCCGACGACCGCATTTTCTACTTCACCACCTGCGGCTGGATGATGTGGAACTGGATGGTGTCGTCGCTGGCCGTGGGCAGCACGGTCGTGCTCTACGACGGTGCACCTCTGCTGCGTGGCCGGCCCATCCTCTGGAATCTCGTGGCCGAGGAGCGCGTCAGCGTTTTCGGGACGAGCGCGAAGTGGCTGGCGCTCACGGAGAAGGAAGGTGCAGTGCCGCGTACGACGCATGACCTCTCGGCATTGCGGACCATCCTGTCCACGGGCAGCCCGCTGGCGGAGCACAGCTTCGACTACGTGTATGCGAGCGTGAAGCGCGACGTGCGGCTCAGCAGCATCAGCGGCGGCACCGATATCATCTCCTGCTTCGCCCTCGGCGATCCGGCGAGTCCGGTGTACCGTGGCGAGTTGCAGACGCGGGGGTTCGGCATGCGCGTCGAGGTGTGGCGAGAGGATGGCACACCAGTGGTTGGTGAAGCGGGCGAGCTGGTGTGTACCGCTCCGTTTCCCAGCATGCCCGTGTGGTTCTGGAACGATCCGGACGGCGCACGGTATCGATCTGCATACTTCGACAGCTGGCCGGACGTGTGGCGGCACGGTGATTGGGCCGAACTGACGCCGCGCGGCGGCATGGTGATTCATGGCCGAAGCGACGCCACGCTCAATCCGGGCGGAGTACGCATCGGCACGGCCGAGATCTATCGGCAGGTGGAGCAGATGCCCGAGGTAGTCGAGAGCGTGGTGATCGGCCAGGAGTTCACGGGCAAGCGAGGTGCGGACGTGCGCGTGGTGCTCTTCGTGCGCCTGCGACACGGGCTCATGCTCGACGATGCGTTGCGGGAGCGGATCCGGCGACAGATTCGCGAGCACGTGACGCCGCATCACGTACCGAAGAAGATTCTTCAGGTGACGGACATTCCGCGCACCATCAGTGGAAAGATCACGGAGCTGGCCGTGCGTGACGTGGTGCACGGGCGGCCGGTGAAGAATGGGGACGCCCTGGCGAACCCCGAGGCGCTCGACCTGTATCGCGATCTTGCCGAGCTTCGCAGTTAATGCCCGATACGATTACCGCCGTTAACTTTCGCGTACGACCTCCCATGGAGATGCGGCATGGCAACCTCGACGCTGGATGTTGAAGCGCCTTCGCACGACACCTTTCCGATCAACGGAACGGATTACATCGAGTTCTATGTCGGCAACGCGAAACAGGCCTCGGTCTTCTACCGTGCGGCATTCGGCTTTCAGTTCGTGGCGTATCGCGGTCCGGAAACCGGCTGTCGCGACCGCGCCAGCTACTTGCTCCAGCAGGACAAGATCCGCTTCGTGTTCACCACGGCCATCCGTCCCGAGCTGAGCGACGATGCCGCCCGCATCAGCGCCCACGTGCAGACACACGGCGACGGCGTGCGCGACATCGCGCTCTGGGTGGACGATACGCGCGACGCATTCGAGAAGGCTGTGGAGCGCGGTGCCGAGCCCGTTCAGGTGCCCACGGTACTCCAGGACGACGACGGCGAGATCGTGATTGCCTCGTTCAAGATCTACGGCGAGACCGTGCACTCACTGGTGGAGCGGAAGAACTACCGCGGCCTGTTCATGCCGGGCTTCCGTGCGGTGCAGCCGCATTTCGCCCCACCTGACGTGGGGCTCCGATACGTGGACCACTGCGTGGGCAACGTGGAGCTGGGCCGGATGAACCACTGGGTGGACTTCTATGCGCACGTGATGGGCTTCCGCAACCTGCTCACCTTCGACGACAAGACGATCAGCACCGAATATTCGTCGCTGATGTCGAAGGTGATGGCCAACGGCAACGATCGCATCAAGTTTCCCATCAACGAGCCCGCGCAGGGCAAGCGCAAGTCGCAGATCGACGAATACCTGGACGCTTACAAGGGGCCCGGCGTGCAGCACATGGCGCTCGCCACGGACGACATCATCCGCACGGTCACGATACTGCGGGATCGTGGTGTCGAATTCCTCTCCGTGCCCACCACGTATTACGAGGAGCTTCAGGGCCGCCTCGGCAAGATCGACGAAGACGTGGAGTCGCTGGCCAGGCTGGGTATCCTGGTGGATCGTGATCCGGACGGTTACCTGCTCCAGATCTTCACGAAGCCGGTGCAGGACCGGCCGACTGTCTTCTACGAGATCATCCAGCGCAAGGGCGCGAAGAGCTTTGGCGCGGGCAACTTCAAGGCGCTGTTCGAGGCCATCGAGCGCGAGCAAGGCCTGCGCGGCAATCTCTAACCCGAGCTCTCGTCATGCCCTTCTATCACACCCTCGGCAAGATTCCCCGGAAGCGGCACATCGCGTTCCGGAAGCCCAATGGCGGACTCTACGCCGAGCAGCTCATGGGGCACGAGGGATTCACCGGTACGTCGGCGCTGCTGTATCACGTGCATCCGCCCACCACGGTGAAATCCGTCAAGCGGCTGTCCGAAGCAAAGCTGGAGGCCGACGACGACGTCACGCTCAAGCATCGGCACTTCCGTACCTCGCGGATGAAGGCGGGCGGCAGTCCCACGCTTGATCGCGTGCCACTGCTGTTCAACCAGGACGTCGCCATGCTGTACGTGGAGCCCACCGTCGAGGATGAGCACTACTACCGCAACGCGCAGGCGGACGAGGTGGTGTACGTATCGAAGGGCAAGGGTGTACTCGAGACACAATTCGGCGACCTGCCGTTCGGGGAGGGTGACTATGTCGTCATTCACCGCGGCATCATGCATCGCTACCGCTTCGAGGCGGGGAGCGAGCAGGCCAGGTTGCTCATCATGGAGGGTCGCGGGCACATCCGGCCGCCCAAGCGCTATCGCAACGAGTTCGGCCAGCTCATCGAGGGGGCGCCGTATTCGGAGCGCGACATTCGCGTGCCGCGCGAGTTGAAGACGCATGACCAGATGGGCGACTACCGCATCCTCGTCAAGCAGTACGACGGGATCAACGAAGTGGTGCTCGATCACCATCCGCTCGACGTCGTTGGCTGGGATGGACAATTCTATCCGTGGGCGTTCAACATCCAGGACTTCGAGCCCATCGTGGGGCGAGTCCACCAGCCGCCGCCGGTGCACCAGACTTTCGAGGGCGATGGATTCGTCATCTGCTCGTTCTGCCCGCGACCGTTCGACTTCCACCCGGAAGCCATTCCTGCGCCGTACAACCACAGCAACGTGGATTCCGACGAGGTGATCTATTACGCCTCGAGCGAATTCATGAGTCGCAAGGGCATCGAATTCGGATCCATCACGCACCATCCCGACGGCATTCCGCACGGACCGCATCCGGGACGCGCCGAGGCGTCGATGGCGGCCAAGGGCACGGATGAGTATGCGGTGATGATGGATACCTTTCGCCCCCTCAGGATCGCGAAGCAGGCGCTCGACATCGAGGACCCCGCGTATCATCGGAGCTGGGTCGATGGCCAGCACGATGCATTCAACCCTCCCACGACGTGATGACCGCGAGTTCACCAGTCGCCCGCCCGGCGGCGCCAATCACGCTGCAGCCCGCCGACACGGCCGTATTGTTTCCAGAGCTGGCCCGCTACCGTGGGGCCGGCGTGTGGGTGTACCGGTACACGGACGCCGCGACTGGGTGGCGGCTGAGCATTGCGACCTTTGCCGCGCCCGGCTCGGGCAAGCTGTCGCTGGGCGGTTTCCGGATTGCCACCGAGGAGCGGACGTCGTCGCCCGGCTTCGACACCGACCGCGAGGCAGTGGGGCTCGCGATGGGCATGGAAGAGAAAGTCTACTGGTCGCGGGTCATGGGCATCGGCGGTCCGCTGGGTCTTCGTCATACCGGCCGCATCGTGGGCGGCAAGTGCGTGCTCCAACCCACGCCCGATGCGCGCGTTGGCCAGCCGCGAGACCGTGAGTTGCTCGACTTTGCCGTCCGGTGCTTTCATGACGTGGAAGCGCGTGCCGGGTTCTCCGTCGCGACGGGGCAGGACCTTGGCCATGGGGTGATGTCCGACGGCGTCACGACGTCGCTCGCGTACCTGCATGCGCGATTTGCCGGCAGCGTGATCGCTGATACCTCGGGTCCTACCGGTGAAGGCAACTATCATGTGCTCGCGGGGATGCTGCGCGGCGTGGACGTGTCGATCGAGCGCGCGACGGTTGGCCTGGTGGGGTGCGGCAATGTCGGGATGCACGTGCTGGAGCGGTTGCGTGAACGCGGCGCCGCCATGCTGGCGCTGGAGTCCAGCGCGCAGCGGCGCGACGAGATCGCCGACCTGGCCATCCCGACATTCGCGCCGGCGGAAAAGGCGGAATTCCTTCGTCGACCGATGGACGCGCTCGTCGTGAACGCCTCCGGTGGCTCGCTCGATGCGGCTACCATCGAGGCCATCGCGGCCAGCGACCGCCTCAAGGTCGTGTGTGGCTCGGAAAATCTCGCCATGGGTCGCGATGCCGCCGGAAGCGATGCCCTCCGGCTGGCACGAAAGGTTTATGCGCCCACCGAACTGGCGGGCATGATGGGGTACCTTACCGCCGTGGAGGAATACCTCGCGCGCGTGGATGGCGTGCCCTTCGACATCGGGGCGATGATGGTGGCGGCCCGCAAGCTCGAGGCGCCGTGCTACGAGGCCACTCGGCACGTGCGCGAGGGCGACTTTGTGATGCGCTTCGAGGATGCGGTGCGCGTGGTGTGCGGGCGGCCCCTCGACAGGATCACCGCGCCTTGAACTTCGCGATCGCCGCCCGGGTAAATTCCGACAGCACCAACGTGCCGGACGTCCGCGCCCGTTCCGCGAGCAGCGCTTCCCACTGCTCCGTACCGGCCCAGAACACCCGCTTCATGGCGCTCATGGCGTCCGGATTCGACGCCGCCAGGGTGCCGGCGAGCGCATTGATTGCAGCGTCCATGCTTGCCACGTCCGTGAAGATGCGGGCGAACAGCCCGTGCCGCTCACTCCACTCCGCATCGCGCCAATCCGCGTCGACCGCCATCGCGGAGTAGGCGCCTTGACCGATGCGCCGCTCGATCACGGGGCCCACGACGAAAGGACCGATGCCCACGGCCAGCTCACTCAGCTTCGCTGATGCCGTGCGCACGGCGAAGGTGTAGTCGCCCGCCGCACAGATGCCCACGCCGCCCCCTGCCGTTCGCCCCTGCACGCGCACAAGAACGAACTTCGGCGAGCGAATCATCGCCAGAATCACCCGGGCAAAGCCGCTGAAGAACTCCTCGCCAGCATCCGCATCCGCGATGCCGATCAGTTCGTCGAATGAGGCGCCGGCGCAGAACGGACCGTTGCCGTCGCTACGAAGCAGAATCACCCGCGCGGCGGAATCCTTGCCGAGCCAGTCGATGGCGTCTGCCAGGCGCGCCAGCAGGGCGGCCGGGGGTGAGTTGCCCTTGTAGTGCGAAAACGTGATCGTGCCGATTCCGTCGGAAATCGTCACGGATACGTCCCCGCCGGCAACAGCGGTCCCCGGAATGTCTGGCCTCGTGAGCATGGTGCAACATACGCCATTCCCTGCGGTGCGTCGATTGTCCGTTTTCGCCGTTCTGGTGTAGATTTGGTAACAGCAGAAGCCTGTCGTCCTGAGTGGCGCGCCTGCCCTTGAGCGAAGCGAAGGGAAG
>JACMOE010000090.1 GCA_014378185.1 Gemmatimonadaceae bacterium
ACCTGACGAATAGCGTGTATCGCCATCTCCGTTCCCGACTTCGGCTCACCTCCTAGCGCCCAGTCGCGTGATGACCTCGTCTTCAAGGCGCTGTGCATGTTGGTTTCACAGGACCATCCCCCTTCGCCGCCCCTGGCCAAGGTGGCCTAGACTCAAGCGTCTGCCCACGCTCAATCATCGAGACTTGGCACAACTGCTGCCGCATCACTGGGCCCGGCCAGCGACGCCGCCGCGGCATCGACGGCACTCGCAACCGTCGTTGCGTAGAACCACAATGTCGCCAGGGCCGGAAAGAGCGTGCGTCGGATTCTTAGGTGTGCATTCCGGGAATTACCGCGTCTGCACGCGACTGTACGGGCGAAGGCCGGAGGCTCAGTCCAGATCGATCTTCAAAGGCGCCAGCACCTTCCGCCACGTGGCGATTTCGGAGTCCACGAACTTCGCGAAGTCTGCAGGGGGTCCGCCGCCAGCCGTCGCTGCTTCAGCCGCGAGACGGTCCTTGAACACCTGCGTGTTCAGCGCGCGGTTCGTCGCTGCATTCAGCTGATCGATCACGCTCGCGGGCGTACCCGCCGGCGTCACCAGTCCGTACCAGGACGATGCAACGACACTCGGGTAACCCGATTCAACGAATGTCGGCACATCGGGCGCGGCCGATACGCGGGTCTCGCTTGTCACGGCCAGAGCCTTGAGGCGCTTCTGCTGGACCAGTGGCAAGGACGTATTGATGCCGTCGAAGTGCATTTGTACGTGACCTGCCATCGCATCGGCATTGGCCGGCGCGCTGCCCTTGTACTGCACGATCGTGAGGCTGGGCACGCCGGCAGCAGCCTTGAACATCTCGCCCACGAGATGAGACGATGCACCTGTGCCCTGACCCGCGAGGTTGACGTCGGCGGGATGTGCCTTCAGGTACGCAAGCATCTCCTTGATATTGTTGGGTGGGAAAGCGGGCGATGCGACCAGCATGAAAGGCGCTTTGGCAATCAGCGCCACGGGCACGAGCTTTTCAGGCCGGTAGGGCATCTTCTTGAGCAGCACGGGATTGATCGCCATCGTGCTCACCGTCACCAGCATCAGCGTGGTCCCGTCGGGCACGGCGTTGGCAACAAACTGCGCGCCCATGACGGTTCCCGCACCGGGCTTGTTATCGACGATGAACGGTTGACCGAATTCATTCTTGAACTGCTCGGCGAGCAGGCGGGCGATGAGGTCTGTCGTCCCACCGGGGGGATACGGCACGACGATGCGTACCGGTCGCCCAGGCCATGGCGCAGCCGTCTGTGCGATGGCGGGCAGGACAACGCATCCCAGCGCGAGCAGCGCCGCAAATGCGAACCTCTTGAACACTGGAACCGGGTTCATCGTCATCTCCTTGGTCAAATCAATCGAAAAAGGGTCTGCTGCCGGGTCAAGCCGCGGAGCGACTAGCGACCGCGGGAATCGCATCATGGGCCGGTATGCCCTGTCGTGTGGCGGCGCGGCCGTACTGGTAGGGCACCTTCACGGTCGCGCCGAGCTCCTCGGCGGCGTGCCACGGCCATCGCGGATCGTTGAGCATGCCGCGTCCGAGCGCGACCATGTCGGCGTGTCCCTCCGCCACGATCGATTCGGCATGCCGGGGATCGCGGATCAGGCCGACGGCCATGGTGGGGATGGCGGCCTCGGCGCGTACCTTGGACGCGAACGGCACCTGGTAACCCGGCGCGAGTGGAATTTGCGCGATGGCATTGCCGCCCGAGGACACATCGACATAGTCGCAGCCGCGGTCGCGCAGCGCGCGCGCATACGCCACGGCATCATCGGGCGTAATCCCTTGCGGCATCCAGTCGGTCCCGTTGCAGCGGACACCGAGCGGGCGCTCGGCAGGCCAGGCATTGCGAACCGCATCGAAGACCTCGAGCGGAAATCGCATGCGGTTCTCGAGCGAGCCGCCATAGGCATCGACACGATGATTGGCTATCGGCGAGAGGAATGAACTGAGAAGATAGCCATGGGCGGAATGGATCTCGATCATGTCGAGGCCGAGCCGTGCCGCCCGCTGTGTCGCTTGCACAAAGCCTTCGATGATCCGCGCCATGCCTTCGCAGTCCAGTTCGAACGGCACCGGACGCGCCGCGGAGAACCGCAGCGCCGATGGGCCGACCGTGGGCCACGCCCGCTCATCGGACAGCGCTGCGCGTCCCGCCGCACTGGAACGTTCGGTCGACGCCTTGCGACCGGCATGGGACAACTGGATGCCGATCGGCATGTCGCTGTACCGGCGCACCACCTGGAGCACGCGTCCGAGCGCACGCTCGTTGTCGTCGCTGTACAGGCCCAGGCACTCGCTCGAGATGCGCCCGTGCGGCTCCACGGCCGTAGCCTCGATAATCAGCAGGCCAGCGCCCGACAGGGCAAGATGGCCGAGGTGAATGATGTGCCAGTCGGTCGCGCAGCCCTCAACCGCACTGAACTCGCACATTGGCGCGATCACGATACGGTTCGGCAGCGTCAGGCTGCGCAGCGTGTACGGCGTGAATAGCGCACTCACGACGGTGCGACCTCGTAGCCGTAGACGTCACGTGCATCCTCTGCCGTGACGAAGCCCTGCGCGATATCGATGGCAATGCTGTCGCGGGGACGATCGCGGGCTTCACCATATCCCGCCCCGCCCGACGTGGTGATCATCACGATGTCGCCCTTGAGAAGGCGCGCCGTGTTCTTCAGATCGATCGAAGTCTCCTGGCCGTTCCGGATGACGACTGCACGTGCGTTGCGCCCATCGCCGCCACCGAACAGCCCCTGTGGCGCAATGCGGAAGCGATCTCCGTACAGGGAGAAGTCGACACCATCCTCCAGGATCTCGTACTTTCGGTACAGGCCGAGCCCACCGCGTCGTGCGCCGTGTCCGAACGACGCCGGGGCAAGGCCGTACCCTACGATGCGGAAATAGTCGAACTCCATGTCGAGCGCTTCGACCGGCGAATTCGTGGTGTTCGACAGCGAAGCGGCGATGCCGTCCGCGCCGTCCGAAGACACGCTGGCACCGAAGCCGCCACCGTACGTCTCCAGGCAAACACGGTAGCGGCCGTTGGAAAGGCGCGCGAGGCACGTGATCAAGGCGGCGTCGAAGCCCGACGAGATGACTTTGTCCGGAATGACGGTGGACAGTGCCTTCATCACCGCGCAGTAGGCGCGGTAGCAGGGCTCCATGCGGGCACGCACAGGCGCGGGCGGCCGCGGATTGAGGATGCTGCCATACGGTACGTCGAGCGTGACCGGACGGAAACTGCCTTCGTTGAACGGTACGTCTGAGCCGATGAGCACCCCTTTGATGCAGCTCATCACGGCCGAGAACGTGGACGCCCAGGGAGAATTGATGTTGCGGCTGACCTGCTCACCTGTCCCAGCAAAGCCGATCTTCAACGTATCGCCCTGGACCGTAACCTGCGCGCGGATCCAGATCGGCTGGTCATGCACACCGTCATCGTCCACGGCATCCTCGCCGTAGTAAGTGCCGTCGGGAATCTCCCGGATAGCGGCGCGCAACTGGGTTTCGGCATGGCGCGTGAGCTCCGTCATGGCCTGCTGCACAGTGTCGCTGCCATAACGCAGACACAACTGACGCAAACGCTGGATGCCGATCTGGTTGGCGGAGAACTGCGCGTTGAAGTCACCGAGCGTCTGTTCGGGAACCCGTACATTCGCGCGCAGCAGCCGCTCGAAGTTGCCGCCGTTCCAGTCCCGCGAGAAGCTGAACTTCATGGGCGGCAGCAGCAAGCCTTCCTGGAACACGTCGCTCGCTGAATTGTTGAGCCCCGCGCCACCTCCGCCGAGATCCAGGTGATGCGCGGTGGTGCCGGAAAACCCGATGAGCGCGCCTTCGACGAAAACCGGCGTGAACAGGAACACATCCTGCAGATGCTGGCCGCCGAAGTACGGATGGTTGTTGACGAGGAAGTTGTCTTCATCCAGCGTCGCCACCGGAAACGCCTCGAGGCATGCGCGCAACGTCACGCCCATGGACCCCAGTTGCATCGGGATCATTTCGGCCTGCGCGATCACATTGCCCCCGCGGTCGAGAATCGCTGCGGACGCATCACGCGCCTCGCGCACAATCGTCGAATACGCAGAACGCACGAGCTTGGTACCCATCTCGCGCGCCATCGCCGAGAGTGCCTGGCTGATGACCGCATAGTCAACGGGATCGAGCGTCATCATGATGCCTCCTTGCGCGTCAGGATCAAATTGCCGGTGTCGTCGTTGTGCGCAACCCAGCCGGGGGGAACATAGATCGTGGCGGTCTCGTCTTCAATGAGCAGAGGGCCGTTGAGTTCGCCGTGCGCTGCGACCTGCCTGCGCGATGCGACGTGGCAACAGTGGTGCGCACGCCATTCGTACAGTTCGCAGACGCCCGGCGGGGCCGGGTCGGCGATCACCTTGTCGCGGGGGATGTCGGTCATTTCAGGTGCCGAGGCGCCCAGGCGGAAGCCCACGATCTCGAGCGCCTTGCCCGCCACGCCGCCCCGGCTGAAGTACACCTGTTCGTGCGCCGTCCCGAAGGCCTGCTTCAGATCGTCCCCGGTCAGCGTGTCGAGCCGATCGGCATCGATCACCACGTCGAGTTCGAATGCCTGCCCGACGAAGCGCATGAGCAACGTCGCGATGTAACTGCACGACGTGGTGACGCCCAGTTCGGCGAAGCGCCTGTCCATCGTCGCACGCTGCGCCGCGAACACCTCGCGCACCGCGGCCGGTGCGGCGGCATCGACACGAACGCGGCGCGTCATGACCTCGTACTGCGTGAAGTC